>NZ_SJWV01000412.1:0-1291 GCF_004352695.1 Escherichia sp. KCJ4928 | reverse complement strand
ATTCTGTATACATAATAAATCACCTTACAACAGGTCAAAAACCGCTGTAGCCAGAGTTACGCTGGCCTGATGCTTTAGTACCGGGCTTCGTCAGATAATCCAGACGTGCCAATAAGCGCTGATACTGCTCAGGGAAATCAGGAGCATTAATATCCTGGATGTAACGTCCATTAGCAGGGAAATGAATAATGCAGCCCCCTGGATTAACAATGCAGAAATCGTCCTGATGCACTGATCAATACGGAGAGGACTCTCGCGTGTGGTTTATTGACACCACAGTGCAGATTCGGCGAATCCGCGATCACGGTGCGATTTCGTTCCACGAGCACACAATCATGACCCCGGGTTTTATTCAAGTAAGCAGGACTGCGGATATCCGGTGTCGCGCCTTTGTGTCACGAACGGGGTAGGTGCGAAACACCGGATAAAATGCAGGCTGGCAAAACCTCTGAACGCCCAGCGCAGAGCGGATATTTTGGATTAAGTACTCGCACCTCCGCAGTCTTGGTACAAATCTGGCTGGTAGCTGTAAACAGACTTCGTACATGTTGCTCTGGAATAGATCCCCGTGCCACAGGCCTCACAGAACTTCTTCCCATGAAAAAACTGCTCACACATCACACAATGCCACTCCAGCACGACCGGTAATGGCGATAAAAACATCGCCATATCCTCAATGTAAGGGTGGGACTTTTCCGGATTCAGCACCACACAGTCCACCTTCTGTTGCTCACTCAGGGCATGTAAATCATGCTCAAACCATGCCCCATGAGCATCTGTCTGCAGAATCAACCGGCCATGGCAGGAAAGGCAGAAACAATGCCGGATATTTCTGCTGAGCGCAGAGTCGGCACTGATAATGTGTTCACCCGGCGTGATCCCCAGTCCCGTTTTTATACCGTTCATTCTGCTACCCCCTCCTCACTGAAGCGTCCGGTCTGGCAGTGTGTGCAGTACCGCTCCCCATAATAATCGTGGTGACATTGTCTGCAGTGCCAGCTGGCTTTACGCACCACGGGTAAGGCATCCGGGACGAATTGCTGCAGACGTTTAATCAACTGTATTTCTCTGCGTTCCGGCCTGACATAAGGACATTGCTGCGCGTGCTCCGTCAGCCCTTCGTCAGCGTGTTCAAACCAGGGCCGTTCAGTGTCGTATTGCGGTTGGTATCTGAGTGCACTGCCGCAAAGGTGGCAGGTGTAGCGGTCGTAAGGCGCAGTCTGTGCGGTACGGGCCCCCGTCAGACGTCCGTTGCCATCAAGAGCGAGAAAGGATTTTGCGTACATAGTAT
>NZ_SJWV01000411.1:0-1304 GCF_004352695.1 Escherichia sp. KCJ4928 | reverse complement strand
GCTTACTTCCGTACATTTCCTTGCGTAGATATACAGAATTGTACGATTTCGGACACCAAAACCGCTGTTGTCCCGCCATTCTGGCGATTCCTGAAAGTTATTTGACTAAAAAATAGTCTTAACGTGGTTTATTTTCCGAATTCCAAGCGGCCCCCTGTTAAGTTGTCCCCACACACAATCTACCTGTTTTCTCGTGTGTGCCACAGGCGCAATACATAAATAGTCTGGCCATTAAGTTCGTAACGGATTTCGTACTCGCCAGCAAAAATCCGTCTGACTTCCCTGGGTTCAAACTGAAACAACTGTTCTCCCATACGTGGATGAGTTAACAGAATGACCGGTGCCTGTGTCAGGGATTGCACCGTTCTGGCGGCCGCAGGTTTACTGGCCAGCACCAGAAAATCATATAACCGCGCCAAATCAGAAAGCGCCTTACTGGTCCACTTCAGTTCCATCAGCGTGGCACCGGTAACGGATTGTCAGTACTGAGGCTGTCCGCCCAGGCCTGTACAGCCTGATGGTCGATAACCTGTCCGGATGTCACATCGTCCAGGGCTTCCAGCGTCAGGCGATTACGCTCCTCCTCCTGGGCAAGCCATGCAGAAAGCGCCTGTTTGATAACCCAGCCCCGGGAGCGTTCCAGCCTGGCGGCCATCTGGTCGACTTTATCAGCCATAGGTAATGGCACATGCGCGGTAATGACTTTTGTTGCCTGTGCGGTATTGTTTTTCATTTGCATATCCGATTAGTTGTTAATCATATTTAATCATAGTGATTACTTTCAGACGGAACAAGGCAAATAATGCGCGTCAGCGCATGTAAGGCGGCATACGGTGGTTACATGTAGCACAGGTGTGAAACCGCCGAAGCCCGGCGTAAGCCGGTACGGATTGATAGATTTCACCTTACCCATCCCCAGCCCTGCCAGACCATACCCGCTTTCAGCCATGAGAGAGCTTCTGTGCGCGGTCGGAGTGGTCCCGACGAGGGTTTACCCGAAGTCGGGGCGTATCTCCGCGTTAGCGGGCCGTCAGGGCCGCTTACGAGCGTGTACTCGATACTTCCAGCCAGAACACTGACAGCCATGATGAGGTGTAGTTACAACATTCATAATTAAAAGCGATGTTGTTCCCGCCCTTCGGGCGGGGGCGGCCTCGCTTTTCAGTTATGAGGGGTGGCACGGTGCTGCGTTTGTGTGGTGTTTTTATTCCTGATGTCTTTTTGCTGTGGTTTCAGAACGGTGAGGTTGGGGGCCCGCGCGTTAGCGTGGGAGGTGCATATTTGCTTGTCCACAGGACAGGCAC
>NZ_SJWV01000410.1:0-1304 GCF_004352695.1 Escherichia sp. KCJ4928 | reverse complement strand
CCGGCAGCTCGTACAGGGATACAGCTGATACCGGCACTGACCCGCGTACCTGCCTTCATTGATACGGAAGTGGACTCTGACAATGCTGTCTCCCGCGTGGTGGCCTCCGTACCTGCCGGCCCATGGGCCGGGGCCGTCCTCTACAGCCAGGACGCCAGACTCGCCGGCAAGGGAATGGATATCCACTTTGACCGGATGATGTGGCGGGGCATGTTTCTGAAAGTCAATGCATATGCCCTGAATGAACATACCGGCATGTCATCCGTGGCCAGCGACGTGAACCACCGCTGGTTTAAGCATATCGTTCTGCCGTCTGTGCTCGGTGGGGTGGGCAGTGTCGGAAGTCTTTACAAAGACGCCAACACACAGGTCATTCAGGGAAACTACGGCAGCATTACCGGCAGGGTGGGAATGCCTGATGGCGAGGCGCTGGCTGGCGTCATTGCAGGCGGCATGGCCGAACGGGGCAGTCAGTTGCTGACCCGCCAGGCGGAGAGCGAACCTTACCGGCAGGTGACAGTGTCACGCGGAGAGGTTGTCTCCATTCTGTTTGTTGAGCCGGTCATGAGCAACGATATCAGTCCCCCCTCCTCCGGCACTGCCCCTTCTGTGCCACCGCCCTCCGGACGCCCGCTCACCCAGGAAGAAGCAGAGCGTCAGGCGTCTGACAGGATCCAGGCAGCAGTCATGCGTAAACAGAACGAAATGCGGCAACGTTACGGAATACAACAGGAAACTCATCCATGAAAAACGAACATGAAGATCCCGGCAGTTTTGGCGAAACAACGACACCGGCATCCGGCAAATCCTTCCTGAAACGCCAGTATATGGGATACAGCCTGCCAGTCTGGGCTGGCTGTGTCCTCATCATCCTGGCCGCAGTCTGGTACAAGTTTCTGCGGACACCCTCAGAGCCCCCTGCAGATGCAGGCTTCGCGGTCACACCGCCCGCTGCTGAAAGCTGGGCAGAGCCCATGCCCATGACGGAGACCGGGAGCGGAAACACCATGTCCGCGCCTCCTGTCACCCCACAGGCAGACATGCAGCAGCTTGCCCGTGACCTGAAAGCAGAGCTGGACAGGCGGGATGAGGAAATCCGACGTACCCTGACCATGCTGAAAGAGAGCATCACAACCCTTGGCGACACCATACGGAAAGATGAGGCCTGGGCACAGGAAACCCGTCAGTTGCTTGATGAAACCCGTAAGCAGGTGCATGCCCTGCAGATGCAGGGACCACTGCAAATCCCGACCGGGAATAACGGCCAGTCAACGAAAACCCCGCCTTCCCGCCTGCAGGGCATG
>NZ_SJWV01000040.1:0-28510 GCF_004352695.1 Escherichia sp. KCJ4928 | reverse complement strand
TACTGAGACAGAAGTTCACGAACTTCCATTTCAACCAGTTCCAGCAGCTCTTCGTCATCAACCATGTCGCATTTGTTCAGGAACACGATGATGTACGGAACGCCTACCTGACGACCCAGCAGGATGTGCTCACGAGTCTGCGGCATCGGGCCGTCAGTCGCAGCAACTACCAGGATCGCGCCGTCCATCTGAGCAGCACCGGTGATCATGTTTTTAACATAGTCGGCGTGCCCCGGGCAGTCTACGTGTGCGTAGTGACGGGTCGGGGTGTCATATTCAACGTGAGAAGTGTTGATGGTGATACCACGAGCTTTTTCTTCCGGCGCGTTATCGATCTGGTCGAATGCACGAGCAGCACCGCCGTAGGTTTTAGCCAGTACGGTGGTGATTGCAGCGGTCAGAGTAGTTTTACCGTGGTCAACGTGGCCGATAGTACCAACGTTAACGTGCGGTTTTGTACGTTCAAATTTTTCTTTAGACACGGCTATATTCCTTACTATAGTGCTCTCCCCTTCAGGAGAGAGCACGGGACTTTGGTATTAACCCTTAGGCTTATTTACCACGGGCTTCAATTACGGCCTGAGCAACGTTACTCGGCGCTTCATCATACTTCAGGAATTCCATAGTGTATGATGCACGACCTTTGGTCAGAGAACGCAGCTGAGTTGCGTATCCGAACATTTCAGACAGCGGTACTTCAGCGTGGATCTTAACGCCAGTAACTTCAGATTCCTGACCTTTGAGCATACCACGACGACGGCTCAAGTCACCGATAACGTCACCGGTGTTCTCTTCCGGAGTTTCTACTTCAACCTTCATGATCGGCTCAAGCAGAACTGGTTTCGCTTTCTTAAAGCCTTCTTTAAAGGCGATAGAAGCAGCCAGTTTAAACGCCAGTTCAGAGGAGTCAACGTCATGGTAAGAACCGAAGTGCAGACGAATACCCATGTCTACTACCGGGTAGCCTGCCAGCGGACCTGCTTTCAGCTGTTCCTGGATACCTTTATCAACGGCCGGGATGTATTCGCCAGGGATTACACCACCTTTAATGTCGTTGATGAACTCGTAGCCTTTCGGGTTTGAACCCGGCTCCAGCGGGTACATGTCGATAACAACATGACCATACTGACCACGACCACCAGACTGTTTCGCGTGTTTACCTTCAACATCGGTAACTTTCTGGCGGATAGTTTCACGGTAAGCAACCTGCGGTTTACCTACGTTCGCTTCAACGTTGAATTCACGCTTCATACGGTCAACGATGATGTCGAGGTGCAGTTCGCCCATACCCGCGATAATGGTCTGGTTAGATTCTTCGTCAGTCCATACACGGAAAGACGGGTCTTCTTTAGCCAGACGGCCCAGAGCCAGACCCATTTTTTCCTGGTCAGCTTTGGTTTTCGGTTCAACTGCGATGGAGATTACCGGCTCAGGGAATTCCATACGTTCCAGAATGATCGGCGCATCCGGGTCACACAGGGTGTCACCAGTGGTTACGTCTTTCAGACCGATAGCAGCAGCGATGTCGCCCGCGCGAACTTCTTTGATCTCTTCACGTTTGTTAGCGTGCATCTGAACGATACGACCGAAACGCTCACGTGCAGCTTTCACGGAGTTCAGTACGGTATCACCAGAGTTAACCACACCGGAGTAAACACGGAAGAAGGTCAGGTTACCGACAAACGGGTCGGTAGCGATTTTGAACGCCAGTGCAGAGAACGGCTCATCATCACTTGCGTGACGCTCAGCCGGAGTGTCTTTACCGTCGTCCAGGATACCGTTGATCGCAGGTACGTCAACCGGGGATGGCAGGTAATCAATTACCGCATCCAGCATCGCCTGAACACCTTTGTTCTTGAACGCAGAACCACAGGTTACCAGGATGATTTCGTTGTTCAGAACGCGCTGACGCAGAGCACCTTTGATTTCTGCTTCAGTCAGTTCTTCACCACCCAGGTATTTTTCCATCAGCTCTTCAGAAGCTTCAGCTGCGGATTCGATCAGGTTCTGGTGCCATTCGTTAGCCAGTTCAACCATGTCTGCCGGGATATCTTCGTATTCGAAGGTTACGCCCTGGTCAGCGTCGTTCCAGTTGATAGCTTTCATTTTCACCAGGTCAACAACACCGGTGAAATGTTCTTCAGCACCAATCGCCAGCTGCAGCGGAACCGGGTTCGCGCCCAGACGGGTTTTGATCTGGTTAACAACTTTCAGGAAGTTCGCACCCATGCGGTCCATTTTGTTAACGAACGCAATGCGCGGAACTTTATATTTGTTTGCCTGACGCCATACGGTTTCAGACTGCGGCTGAACACCACCAACTGCGCAGTAAACCATTACCGCACCATCGAGAACACGCATGGAACGTTCTACTTCGATTGTGAAGTCAACGTGCCCCGGGGTGTCGATGATGTTGATGCGATGCGGCTCATACTGCTTAGCCATACCAGACCAGAATGCAGTAGTCGCAGCGGAAGTGATGGTAATACCACGTTCCTGCTCCTGCTCCATCCAGTCCATGGTTGCAGCGCCGTCATGAACTTCACCGATTTTATGGTTTACACCGGTGTAGAACAGAATACGTTCGGTAGTAGTGGTTTTACCGGCGTCGATGTGCGCACTGATACCGATATTACGGTAGCGTGCGATGGGTGTTGTACGAGCCATTTGTTTCCTCGTTTATCTTTTAGGCGTTCAATTTAAGTAGCCCAAAGCGGGCTGCTTACTGGAAGCGCCCGCCTGGTGACTAAAACTCCGAAGGGATTACCAACGGTAGTGTGCGAACGCCTTGTTGGCTTCGGCCATACGGTGAACGTCTTCACGTTTCTTAACTGCAGTACCTTTGTTTTCTGCAGCATCAGAAAGTTCGTTCGCCAGGCGCAGAGCCATGGATTTATCACCGCGTTTACGAGCAGCTTCAACGATCCAACGCATTGCCAGAGCATTACGACGAACCGGACGGACTTCAACTGGTACCTGATAAGTAGAACCACCAACGCGGCGAGACTTAACTTCTACAGTCGGGCGCACGTTTTCGAGAGCTACTTCGAATGCTTCCAGTTCAGATTTACCAGAGCGCTGAGCCAGGGTCTCCAGCGCGCTGTATACGATAGATTCAGCAGTAGATTTTTTACCATCTACCATCAGGATATTTACAAATTTAGCCAGCAGTTCTGATCCGAACTTCGGATCCGGCAGAATTTTACGCTGACCAATGACGCGACGACGTGGCATGGAAATACTCCGTTGTTAATTCAGGATTGTCCAAAACTCTACGAGTTTAGTTTGACATTTAAGTTAAAACGTTTGGCCTTACTTAACGGAGAACCATTAAGCCTTAGGACGCTTCACGCCATACTTGGAACGAGCCTGCTTACGGTCTTTAACGCCGGAGCAGTCAAGCGCACCACGTACGGTGTGGTAACGAACACCCGGGAGGTCTTTAACACGACCGCCACGGATCAGGATCACGGAGTGCTCCTGCAGGTTGTGACCTTCACCACCGATGTAGGAAGTCACTTCGAAACCGTTAGTCAGACGAACACGGCATACTTTACGCAGCGCGGAGTTCGGTTTTTTAGGAGTGGTAGTATATACACGAGTACATACGCCACGTTTTTGCGGGCATGCTTCCAGCGCAGGCACGTTGCTTTTCGCAACTTTGCGAGCACGTGGTTTGCGTACCAGCTGGTTAACTGTTGCCATTAAATAGCTCCTGGTTTTAGCTTTTGCTTCGTAAACACGTAATAAAACGTCCTCACACAATATGAGGACGCCGAATTTTAGGGCGATGCCGAAAAGGTGTCAAGAAATATACAACGATCCCGCCATCACCAGGCCATCTGGCTGGAGTGCTTAACCGTAAGTCTGACGAAATCAGTATAGTCAATGGGAATGATGTCGTTCGAAATTTGACCAGTCAAACCGCGGGCAATAAGGTCTTCGTTCAGGGCATAGACCTTAATGGGGGCATTACGCAGACTTTCAAGGTAGCGGTTACCGTCAACTGCGGCAGTTACGCCATCTTGCAATAATAGCAGTTCGTCTCCTTCACTGAGCAGACGCAGCAGCGCAGCAAAATCCGTCAGCCAGGGTGAACGATGTAACGTGTGCAGCATAAACGCCTCAAAACCTCAAAATAACATCGTAGTTGGCGAGTTCGCGGCGTAAGGCATCTGCTTCGAGCGGCGTGGCTTCGACAACAAAGGGTGTCTGCGGATCTAACCCGCGTTCGCGCAGTGAAGCCGCACAAACCCAGCACTGTTCAATGTCGTACAGACCCAACAATTTAAAAGTGGCAATGTAATCACGCGCCAGCACTGCATCGGGCTTTTGTCCTGACAGCAGCTGAAAAACGCCATCAGCAATAAAGAAGACGGTCAGATCGTCAGTTAATGCGGAAGTTGCCAGTAAAGCATCTAAACCTTCCCGACCAGCAGCTGTACCATGAGGTGCAGTAGAAAAAACAAACGCAATTCGTTTCATCAGAACTGTACCACCCTGTCACAGGTCAGCGAGGCTTCCGCCAGCGCGCCAAGTCCGCTTAAGGTAAATCCCGGCTGAAGGTTTGACGAAGCCAGCCCCAGCCTTCCTGCTTCAGTTTCATCGACGATACCGCGGCGTAACGCTGCCGCTACGCAGATATTCAGCGCCACACCATGTTGCGCATTCAACTGTTGCCAGCCGCGCACAAGGTCAAATTCGTCACTTGCCGGTGAGGTCAATTGGTTAGCGTTATAGACCCCTTCCCGATAGAAAAAGACGCTGCTTAACTCATGGCCTTCTACTATCAGCGCCTGCGCAAACTGAAAAGCACTACTCGCCTGTTGCGTACCGTATGCTGGCCCGGTCACCACGATGGCAAAACGCATTACTTATCTTGCCCCTGGAAATCACCGCTTTTGAACTGGCGGATGTAGAGATAGACAGTGTGTTTGGAGATGTTCAGGCGGTCAGCAACCTGGTTGATCGCGTCTTTAATATCGAAGATCCCTTTCTCGTAGAGATTCAGCACGATCTGACGATTTTTGGCGTTATTAGAAACATTGCGATCGGCATTCACTTCTTCGATGGTGAACTCCAGCGTTTGGGTAACCAGATCTTCAACAGAAGAGGCAAAGTTGACGCTTGAACCGACATCCGGGGTTTCTGGCGGCACAAAAGTGCTCATAATCTGCGAGAAGGGAACATCAAGATTCATATTGATGCACAGCAGACCAATTACACGCTGTTCGCGGTTACGAATCGCGATAGTCAGGGACTTCATTAATACGCCGCTTTTGGCGCGAGTAAAGTAGCATTTAGAAACGCTGCTATCCGCTCCCGTCATATCGTGCAGCATACGTAGCGCCAGGTCAGTAATTGGCGAACCAATCTTCCGGCCTGTATGTTCACCGTTAGCAATGCGAATGGCTGAACATTTTAGATCCTGCAAAGAGTGCAAAACGATTTCACAGTGGGAGCCAATAAGCATCGCTAACCCGTCCACCACCGCTTCGTAGGATTTCAGAATATCAAAATCGGTCTGGTCGAAAGGACGTTGATCCAGTAAATCCAACTCACTGGTTTCGTTGGTTAAAAGCGACCTGGACATGAAAAAAAACACTCCTTTTCAGGAGCCTGTCGTTAACTTTTCAGGGCAGGCTCATTAATGATGCGGGTAACTAAATTAATACAGCGGAGGTTCCGCTTTCCAGCACTAATTATATCCGGCCTGTAATAAAAAAACCGCCGCCTGGTCAGGCGGCGGTTCTTAATGCTTATTTTTTAGCAGAATCTGCGGCTTTCGCATCAGCTTCCGGCTTTGCATCAGCCTTCGGCGCTGGTTTCACGTCCAACAGCTCTACGTCAAACACCAGGGTAGAATTCGGTGGGATCCCCGGAACACCCGCTTTGCCGTAAGCCAGTTCTGGTGGAATAACCAGTTTGATCTTACCGCCTTTCTTGATGTTCTTCAGACCTTCTGTCCAACCCGGGATAACACCGTCCAGACGGAAAGAGAGCGGTTCACCACGAGTGTAAGAGTTGTCGAACTCTTTACCGTCGATCAGAGTACCTTTGTAGTTCACGACAACAGTATCGCTGTCTTTCGGTGCTTCGCCTTTACCGGCTTCTACTACCTGATAAACCAGACCAGTTGAAGAGGTTTTCACACCTTTCTCTTTGGCAAATTTCTCGCGGTACTCTTTACCTTTTGCTTCGTTATCAGCCGCGTCTTTTTCCATCTTCGCCTGAGCAGAAGACTTCACGCGAGCTTCGAATGCTTGCAGAGTCTGTTCGATCTCTTGGTCGGAGAGTTTGCTCTTATCAGCAAATGCATCCTGAACACCAGCGATCAGCTGATCTTTATCCAGTTTGATGCCCAGTTTTTCTTGTTCTTTTAGAGAGTTTTCCATGTAACGACCCAGCGAGGCACCCAGTGCATAAGCTGACTTCTGATCGTCATTTTTGAACGCTGCTTTGCTGTCAGCAGTTGTAGCAGGTTTTGCAGCTTCAGCAGCAAAAGTGATTGGTGCATGCAGGGCAACGGCCATTGTGGTCGCCAGCAGCGTTACTTTAAACAGTGATTTCATCCATATCTCCAGGATCGGGGCATCTCACCCCAGGGTTAACTATTATCAGAAGGGTACTATAAAGCGTTGTCGAACAAATCTACATACAGACACGCCCTATTATCATCTATTTTCAGACTCTTTTTGTTTAAATTAGTTTCGATGACCGCGAAATGAGTGCTGTCTCGGGCAGCAAAGTTAAGTAGAATCCGCGGCAACCATTCGACAAAAGAGGTGAATCATGCAGGATTTATCATTGGAAGCACGCCTGGCAGAGCTGGAGAGCCGACTGGCTTTTCAGGAAATCACCATTGAAGAACTGAACGTCACGGTGACCGCTCATGAAATGGAGATGGCGAAACTGCGCGATCATCTGCGTCTGCTGACTGAGAAGTTAAAAGCCAGCCAGCCGTCGAACATCGCGTCGCAGGCTGAAGAAACGCCACCGCCGCATTATTGAGGCGAAAAAAAAGCGGGGAATCCCCGCTTTTTTGTCACCTTTTCGGTATTAGTGGCAACCACAACCGCCGTTGCCTTTACCGCCACAGCAGCCTTCGCCACCGTGTTCATGACCGTGATCGTGGCCATGACCGCCGCAGCAACCGTCGTGGTCGTGATCGTGGTGGTGATCGTGCGCGCCGTGAACGTGGCCATGAGCCAGTTCTTCTTCGGTCGCTTCGCGAATCGCCACAACTTCAACGTTGAATTTCAGGTTCTGACCGGCCAGCATGTGGTTACCATCAACCACGACGTGATCGTCTTCAACCGCAGTGATTTCAACCGGTACCGGACCCTGGTCAGTTTCAGCCAGGAAACGCATACCTACCTGCAGTTCATCAACGCCCATAAATACGTCTTTAGGAACACGTTGCACCAGGTTTTCGTCGTACTGACCGTAAGCGTCGTTCGCGCCAACAGCGACATCAAATTTGTCGCCAACTTCATGACCTTCCAGCGCCGTTTCCAGGCCAGAGATCAGGGAACCGTGACCATGCAGGTAGTCCAGCGGCGCACTCACCGGAGACTCATCAACCAACACACCGTCTTCTGTACGTACCTGATAGGCCAGGCTGACCACCAGGTCTTTTGCTACTTTCATGATATCTCCTGAGCATGGGAAGAATAGTGGCGCAGATTGTAGCGGAATTCTGCAGCCGTGTACTCACTAGCTTAAAAAAACTCGGCGCATATCGCTAGTCCGGATGAAAAATCCCGATCACTTGCTCATCTTTGCGAACGTGATCGCGGGCTTCTTTGTCTGCTTCTCGCATCTGGTGTCCGCACTTAACGCATTCAACAATATCAATATTATTTTCGCGCCACATCGCCATTGAATCCTGCGCCTGACAGGCCGGGCATTTTGCGCCCGCAATAAAACGTTTTCGGATTGCCATCTTTACCCTCTACCCAGCCGTCCAGCTGGCGTCGTTCTTGTTGCATTTCACGCTGGAAAATCTCTTCCAGTTCGCGTCGGGCTTCCCTGGCGCGAGAAATTTGTACAGTATCGGCATGCATTGGGATGAGCTCTCGCAGCATCCGCATATCCAGGCGGCGAAAATGCAGTTGCGCCCGCTGTGCCTGATGCGGATGCATGCCAAGCGTGACCAGCGTCTTGCGCCCCAGCTCTAACGCACTGGAGAATGTTTCACGGGAAAACTGCGTCACCCCTGCCTGTAATAACTCATGCGCTTCCACACGTCCGCGCGCTCGCGCAAGAATATGCAAATGCGGAAAGTGCTGCTGGCATATTTCCACCAGCTTCATGGTGTCTTCCGGCTCGTTACAGGTAATGACGATAGACTCAGCGGCCTCTGCACCCGCAGAACGTAAAAGATCTACCTGCGTGGCGTCGCCGTAATAAACTTTGTAGCCATATTTGCGCATCAGGTTAACGGCGCTGATATCCCGCTCCAGCACGGTAATGCGCATTTTATTTGCCATCAGCAAACGACCAATCACCTGCCCAAAACGCCCGAAACCGACCACAATCACCTGCGGTTTATCATCGTTGACCCATGGTTTTTCGTCTTCTTCCTCCGGTCCGTTAAACTGGCGGGATAGCCATTTATCTACCAGCTTCATCAGCAGCGGCGTGGTCATCATGGAAAGCGTCACCGTCACCAGCAACAGCGCCATCTGGTCGCCCTGGAATAAACGTTGTGAAGAAGCGGTAGAAAAGAGGACAAAGGCAAACTCACCGCCCTGACTCAACACGCCAGCAAACTGCATCCGCTCTGAGCTACGCACGCCATACAATCGCGCCAGCAGATACAGCACGAGAATTTTCACCGCCACCAGCACAACCACGCTTATCACTACCCACAACAGATGGGTATAAAGCACCCCGAGGTTGAGTGACATCCCGACAGAGATAAAGAACAAACCGAGCAGCAAGCCTTTGAAGGGATCGATAGCCGTTTCCAGTTCATGGCGATATTCACTTTCCGCCAGCAGCACGCCCGCAATAAACGTACCGAGCGCCATCGACAGCCCCAGCGCATCCATAAACAATGCGGAACCCAATACCAGCAGCAGCGTCGCGGCGGTGAACACTTCCCGCACGCCAGAAGCTGCAATAAAACGGAATACCGGACGCAATAAATAGCGCCCGCCAATCAGCATGCCGACAAACGCCAGCACCTTCATGCCGATCTTCATCCAGTCGAAATGTTCGTCTGCCGAACCCGCCAACAACGGCACTAACGCCAGTGCCGGGATCACCGCCAGATCCTGAAACAGCAGTACCGAAAACCCGAGCTGCCCGGATTCGCTGCGATTCATCCCTTTCTCACGCATCAATTGCAACGCCATTGCGGTCGAAGACATCGCAAGGCCAATGCCACCGACCACCGCCGCCTGCCAGGCGAAATCCGTCAGCATCAATAATCCCGCCAGCAACGCCGCGCTTAACAGCACCTGTGCCGCGCCTACGCCAAAAATCGAACGCCGCAGTTGCCAAAGTTTGGAGGGATTCAACTCAAGACCGATGATAAACATCAGGAATACCACGCCGAGTTCCGAAAAGTGGAGGATCTCATCGACGTCGCTAATAAACCCCAGCCCCCATGGACCAATTGCAATTCCTGCCAGCAAATATCCCAACACAGCGCCAATACCCAGCCGCGATGCCAGCGGCACCGCAGCCACCGCCGCGAAGAGAAACAGCACTCCTGCGAGTAAAAAATCGGAACCTTCCATCAGCGGCCTCCTGGAGACAGCGGATTTGCCAGCCAGTCACCGTAGGCTCTGGCGTGACTCGCCAGCTCCTGTGCGCTTTGCCGTCTCGCCCAGTAAATAATGATGGGACTTAACCAATGCATCCGGCACATGCCCGCCGCCAGTTCAAAGGGACGCAGAACATCGCTCATCGGGTAGCGATTCAATGCGTCATAACGGTAAGCACTTTCCGGCTCGCCGGTGGTAATCACGCTACGCCAGTACTTTCCCGCCAGTTGGTTTCCTCCCGGCCCGCTGGCAAAACCACGACTTAATACCCGGTCCAGCCACTCTTTCAGTAGCGCCGGGCAGCTATAGGTATAAAGAGGATGCTGAAAGACAATCACCTCGTGCTCGCGCAGTAATGCCTGCTCACGGGGGATATCAATAAAAAAATCGGGATAGTGCGCATAAAGGTCGTGCACGGTAACATTGCTGAGCTGCGTGGCCGGTTTAAGCAGTACCCGGTTTGCCACCGAGTCCTGAGATTCCGGATGGGCATACAGCAGCAAAACTTTCGCTGGCTGAGACATCATCCCCCTCCCGGTATGGTTTTTGTGTATAGTCGCTGTTTTGGGCTACCATTGCGCCCGGTGCGGCAGCTCGCCCATACATTACATTATCATAATGATAAGTTAACATAGTCTGAACATACGGCGCCTTATGATTGTTTTCTCCTCGTTACAAATTCGTCGCGGCGTGCGCGTCCTGCTGGATAATGCCACCGCCACCATCAACCCTGGGCAGAAAGTCGGCCTGGTGGGTAAAAACGGCTGTGGTAAATCTACCCTGCTGGCATTGCTGAAAAATGAAATCAGCGCCGACGGCGGCAGCTACACCTTTCCGGGAAGCTGGCAACTGGCGTGGGTGAATCAGGAAACGCCGGCGTTACCGCAAGCGGCGCTGGAATATGTCATTGACGGCGACCGTGAATATCGTCAACTAGAAGCGCAGCTACACGACGCCAACGAACGTAACGACGGGCACGCCATTGCGACCATTCATGGCAAGCTGGATGCTATTGACGCATGGAGTATTCGCTCCCGTGCCGCCAGCCTGCTGCACGGCCTCGGTTTCAGCAATGAACAACTGGAGCGCCCGGTAAGTGATTTCTCCGGTGGCTGGCGTATGCGTCTTAACCTTGCCCAGGCGCTGATTTGCCGTTCAGACTTGCTGCTGCTCGACGAACCGACTAACCACCTCGATCTCGATGCCGTTATCTGGCTGGAAAAATGGTTGAAGAGCTATCAGGGCACGCTGATCCTGATCTCTCACGACCGCGACTTCCTCGATCCGATCGTTGATAAAATTATTCATATCGAACAACAAAGCATGTTCGAGTACACCGGCAACTACAGTTCGTTTGAAGTACAGCGCGCCACCCGTCTGGCGCAGCAACAAGCGATGTATGAAAGCCAGCAGGAACGCGTAGCGCATCTGCAAAGTTATATCGACCGTTTCCGTGCCAAAGCCACCAAAGCGAAGCAGGCCCAGAGCCGCATTAAGATGCTCGAGCGTATGGAGCTGATTGCCCCCGCGCACGTCGACAACCCGTTCCGCTTTAGCTTCCGCGCGCCGGAAAGCCTGCCAAATCCGTTACTGAAGATGGAAAAAGTCAGCGCGGGCTATGGCGATCGCATTATTCTCGACTCGATTAAACTGAACCTGGTGCCCGGCTCGCGCATTGGTCTGTTAGGCCGCAACGGCGCGGGTAAATCGACATTAATCAAACTGTTAGCCGGTGAACTTGCGCCAGTCAGCGGTGAAATTGGTCTGGCGAAAGGGATCAAGCTCGGCTACTTCGCCCAGCATCAACTTGAATACCTGCGCGCCGACGAATCACCTATTCAACATCTGGCACGTTTAGCGCCGCAGGAGCTGGAACAAAAACTGCGTGACTACCTCGGCGGCTTTGGTTTCCAGGGCGATAAAGTAACCGAAGAAACGCGCCGCTTCTCAGGTGGGGAAAAAGCCCGCCTGGTGCTGGCATTAATTGTCTGGCAGCGTCCGAATCTGCTGCTGCTCGACGAACCGACTAACCACCTTGACCTCGACATGCGTCAGGCACTCACCGAAGCATTAATCGAGTTTGAAGGCGCGCTGGTTGTCGTTTCGCACGACCGTCATTTGCTGCGTTCCACCACTGACGATCTCTACCTGGTTCACGATCGTAAAGTCGAACCGTTCGACGGCGATCTGGAAGATTATCAACAGTGGTTGAGCGACGTACAAAAGCAGGAAAACCAGACCGACGAAGCGCCAAAAGAGAACGCGAACAGCGCCCAGGCACGTAAAGATCAGAAGCGTCGGGAAGCGGAGCTGCGTGCGCAAACCCAGCCGCTGCGTAAAGAGATTGCCCGTCTGGAAAAAGAGATGGAGAAGCTGAACGCGCAACTGGCGCAGGCGGAAGAGAAACTCGGCGACAGCGAACTGTATGACCAGAGCCGTAAAGCGGAGTTGACCGCCTGCCTGCAACAGCAAGCCAGCGCCAAATCCGGCCTGGAAGAGTGCGAAATGGCGTGGCTGGAAGCCCAGGAGCAGCTTGAGCAGATGCTGCTGGAAGGCCAAAGCAACTGATGGCGCAGATAACGACGACCGATGCCAATGAATTTAGCAGCAGTGCTGAATTCACCCCTATGCGCGGCTTTAGCAATTGTCATCTACAAACTATGCTGCCGCGTTTGTTTCGTCGTCAGGTGAAATTCACCCCGTACTGGCAGCGGCTGGAGTTGCCCGACGGCGATTTTGTCGATCTCGCGTGGAGTGAAGACCCCGCACAGGCGAAACATAAACCGCGTTTAGTGGTGTTTCACGGGCTGGAAGGCAGTCTCAATAGCCCTTACGCCCACGGTCTGGTTGAGGCGGCGCAAAAGCGCGGCTGGCTGGGCGTGGTGATGCATTTTCGCGGATGCAGCGGTGAACCAAACCGTATGCACCGCATTTACCATTCGGGCGAAACCGAAGACGCCAGTTGGTTTTTACGCTGGCTGCAACGCGAATTTGGTCATGCGCCAACGGCTGCCGTCGGCTATTCGCTCGGCGGTAATATGCTGGCCTGTTTGCTGGCAAAGGAAGGCAATGATCTCCCGGTTGATGCGGCGGTGATTGTCTCTGCGCCGTTTATGCTGGAAGCCTGTAGCTATCATATGGAAAAGGGCTTTTCCCGCGTTTATCAGCGTTACTTGCTGAACCTGTTAAAAGCCAATGCCGCGCGCAAGCTGGCAGCCTACCCCGGAACGCTGCCGATTAATCTCGCGCAGTTAAAATCGGTACGTCGCATCCGTGAATTTGACGATCTCATCACCGCCAGAATTCACGGCTACGCCGACGCTATCGACTATTATCGTCAGTGTAGCGCCATGCCGATGCTGAACCGGATCGCCAAACCGACGCTGATTATTCACGCCAAAGACGATCCGTTTATGGATCATCAGGTGATCCCGAAACCGGAAAGTCTCCCCCCGCAGGTGGAGTATCAACTGACTGAACATGGCGGTCATGTTGGCTTTATTGGCGGTACATTACTTCATCCGCAAATGTGGCTGGAGTCACGCATTCCTGACTGGTTAACAACGTATCTGGAGGCGAAATCATGTTGATTCCGTGGCAAGACCTCTCCCCCGAAACGCTGGAAAATTTAATTGAAAGCTTTGTGTTACGTGAAGGCACCGATTATGGTGAACATGAGCGTACACTTGAACAGAAAGTCGCCGACGTCAAACGCCAGCTACAGTGCGGAGAAGCGGTGCTGGTATGGTCGGAGCTGCACGAAACGGTCAATATTATGCCGCGCAGTCAGTTTCGCGAATAACTTGCAACCGTCGGCGGACGAGATAATAATGATAGCTAAGTCATGGAGTTACTATGTCTGCCAAACATCCGGTCATTGCGGTAACAGGATCCAGCGGCGCGGGGACCACCACCACCAGCCTCGCGTTTCGTAAAATATTCGCGCAGTTAAATCTGCATGCAGCTGAGGTGGAAGGCGACAGTTTTCACCGTTACACCCGCCCGGAAATGGACATGGCGATCCGCAAAGCGCGCGACGCCGGGCGGCATATCAGCTACTTCGGCCCCGAGGCTAACGACTTCGGCCTGCTGGAACAAACCTTCATTGAATACGGTCAGAGCGGCAAAGGGAAATCTCGCAAATATCTGCATACCTACGACGAAGCCGTACCGTGGAATCAGGTACCGGGGACATTCACCCCCTGGCAACCTTTACCGGAACCCACTGATGTACTGTTTTATGAAGGTTTACACGGCGGCGTAGTCACGCCACAGCATAACGTTGCGCAGCATGTGGACTTACTGGTCGGCGTGGTGCCTATCGTTAACCTTGAGTGGATTCAAAAACTGATCCGCGACACCAGCGAGCGCGGGCACTCACGAGAAGCAGTGATGGACTCAGTAGTGCGTTCAATGGAAGACTATATCAACTACATCACACCGCAGTTTTCCCGCACCCATCTTAACTTCCAGCGCGTTCCCACCGTCGACACTTCAAACCCGTTCGCGGCAAAAGGTATCCCGTCGCTCGATGAAAGCTTTGTGGTGATCCATTTTCGTAATCTGGAAGGGATCGATTTCCCCTGGCTGCTGGCGATGTTGCAAGGCTCATTCATTTCCCACATCAATACGTTAGTGGTACCGGGCGGCAAAATGGGTCTGGCAATGGAATTAATTATGCTGCCGCTGGTGCAACGATTGATGGAAGGAAAGAAAATCGAGTAACTCTGCTATTACGCCGGATAAAATACTATCCGGCTTCACAACGGGATAGTTAAATCACGCGGCAACCACTTCATACGAGTGAGTAATATTCACCGCTTTTTCCAGCATCAACGCCACTGAACAATATTTCTCAGCAGAGAGATCAACCGCACGCGCAACCGCTGCGTCTTTCAGGTCGCGACCGGTGACGATAAAATGCAGATTAATGTGCGTAAACAGGCGTGGTGCCTCTTCGCGGCGTTCAGAGGTCAATTTTACTTCACAATCGACCACATCCTGACGCCCTTTTTGCAGGATAGAAACCACATCGATGGCACTGCAACCCCCCGCCGCCATCAACACCATTTCCATCGGACTTGGTGCTTTATCGCCTGAGTTGCCGTCCATTAAAATCTGATGACCAGAGGCGGATTCGCCCAGAAAAGTTAACCCTTCGACCCACTTCACTCGCGCTTGCATTTTTGCTACTCCACTGCGTCAATTTTCCTGACAGAGTACGCGTACTAACCAAATCGCGCAACGGAAGGCGACCTGGGTCATGCTGAAGCGAGACACCAGGAGACACAAAGCGAAAGCTATGCTAAAACAGTCAGGATGCTACAGTAATACATTGATGTACTGCATGTATGCAAAGGACGTCACATTACCGTGCAGTACAGTTGATAGCCCCTTCCCAGGTAGCGGGAAGCATATTTCGGCAATCCAGAGACAGCGGCGTTATCTGGCTCTGGAGAAAGCTTATAACAGAGGATAACCGCGCATGGTGCTTGGCAAACCGCAAACAGACCCGACTCTCGAATGGTTCTTGTCTCATTGCCACATTCATAAGTACCCATCCAAGAGCACGCTTATTCACCAGGGTGAAAAAGCGGAAACGCTGTACTACATCGTTAAAGGCTCTGTGGCAGTGCTGATCAAAGACGAAGAGGGTAAAGAAATGATCCTCTCCTATCTGAATCAGGGTGATTTTATTGGCGAACTGGGCCTGTTTGAAGAGGGCCAGGAACGTAGCGCATGGGTACGTGCGAAAACCGCCTGTGAAGTGGCTGAAATTTCGTACAAAAAATTTCGCCAATTGATTCAGGTAAACCCGGACATTCTGATGCGTCTGTCTGCACAGATGGCGCGTCGTCTGCAAGTCACTTCAGAGAAAGTGGGCAACCTGGCGTTCCTCGACGTGACGGGCCGCATTGCACAGACTCTGCTGAACCTGGCAAAACAACCAGATGCTATGACTCACCCGGACGGTATGCAAATCAAAATTACCCGTCAGGAAATCGGTCAGATTGTCGGCTGTTCTCGTGAAACCGTGGGACGCATTCTGAAGATGCTGGAAGATCAGAACCTGATCTCCGCACACGGTAAAACCATCGTCGTTTACGGCACTCGTTAATCCCGTCGGAGTGGCGCGTTACCTGGTAGCGCGCCATTTTGTTTCCCCCGATGTGGCGCAGACTGATTTATCACCCCGATATCAACTATGCACTTCGACAAACGCTGGTGCTATGTTTGCCCGTGGCCGTTGGGTTAATGCTTGGCGAATTACGATTCGGTCTGCTCTTCTCTCTCGTTCCTGCCTGTTGCAATATTGCGGGCCTTGATACGCCTCATAAACGTTTTTTCAAACGCTTAATCATTGGTGCGTCGCTGTTTGCCACCTGTAGCTTACTGACACAGCTGCTACTGGCAAAAGATGTTCCCCTGCCCTTTTTGCTGACCGGATTAACGCTGGTACTTGGCGTCACTGCTGAGTTGGGGCCATTGCACGCAAAATTGCTTCCCGCATCGCTGCTGGCAGCCATTTTTACCCTCAGTCTGGCGGGATACATGCCGGTCTGGGAACCGTTGCTCATCTATGCGTTGGGCACTCTCTGGTACGGATTGTTTAACTGGTTTTGGTTCTGGATCTGGCGCGAACAACCGCTGCGCGAGTCACTAAGTCTGCTGTACCGTGAACTGGCAGATTATTGTGAAGCCAAATACAGCCTGCTTACCCAGCACACCGACCCTGAAAAAGCGCTGCCGCCGCTGCTGGTGCGCCAGCAAAAAGCGGTCGATCTAATTACCCAGTGCTATCAGCAAATGCATATGCTTTCCGCGCAAAATAATACTGACTACAAGCGGATGCTGCGTATTTTCCAGGAGGCGCTGGATTTACAGGAACATATTTCGGTCAGTTTGCATCAGCCGGAAGAGGTGCAAAAGCTGGTCGAGCGTAGCCATGCGGAAGAAGTTATCCGCTGGAATGCGCAAACCGTCGCCGCTCGCCTGCGCGTGCTGGCTGATGACATTCTTTACCATCGCCTGCCAACGCGTTTTACGATGGAAAAGCAAATTGGCGCACTGGAAAAAATCGCCCGCCAGCATCCGGATAATCCGGTTGGGCAATTCTGCTACTGGCATTTCAGCCGCATCGCCCGCGTGCTGCGCACCCAAAAACCGCTCTATGCCCGTGACTTACTGGCCGATAAACAGCGGCGAATGCCATTACTTCCGGCGCTGAAAAGTTATCTGTCACTAAAGTCTCCGGCGCTACGCAATGCCGGACGACTCAGTGTGATGTTAAGCGTTGCCAGCCTGATGGGCACCGCGCTGCATCTGCCGAAGTCGTACTGGATCCTGATGACGGTATTGCTGGTGACACAAAATGGCTATGGCGCAACCCGTCTGAGGATTGTGAATCGCTCCGTGGGAACCGTGGTCGGGTTAATCATTGCGGGCGTGGCGCTGCACTTTAAAATTCCCGAAGGTTACACCCTGACGTTGATGCTGATTACCACCCTCGCCAGCTACCTGATATTGCGCAAAAACTACGGCTGGGCGACGGTCGGTTTTACTATTACCGCAGTGTATACCCTGCAACTATTGTGGTTGAACGGCGAGCAATACATCCTTCCGCGTCTTATCGATACCATTATTGGTTGTTTAATTGCTTTCGGCGGTACTGTCTGGCTGTGGCCGCAGTGGCAGAGCGGGTTATTGCGTAAAAACGCCCATGACGCTTTAGAAGCCTATCAGGAAGCGATTCGCTTGATTCTTAGCGAGGATCCGCAACCTACGCCACTGGCCTGGCAGCGAATGCGGGTAAATCAGGCACATAACACTCTGTATAACTCATTGAATCAGGCGATGCAGGAACCGGCGTTTAACAGCCATTATCTGGCAGATATGAAACTGTGGGTAACGCACAGCCAGTTTATTGTTGAGCATATTAATGCCATGACCACGCTGGCACGGGAACACCGGGCATTGCCACCTGAACTGGCACAAGAGTATTTACAGTCTTGTGAAATCGCCATTCAGCGTTGTCAGCAGCGACTGGAATATGACGAACCGGGGAGTTCTGGCGATGCCAATATCATGGATTCGCCGGAGATGCAGCCGCACGAAGGCGCGGCAGGTACGCTGGAGCAGCATTTACAGCGGGTTATTGGTCATCTGAACACCATGCACACCATTTCGTCGATGGCATGGCGTCAGCGACCGCATCACGGGATTTGGCTGAGTCGCAAGTTGCGGGATTCGAAGGCGTAATGCAGGCTAAACCATCGGATAAGGCATTCACGCCGCATCCGACATCTTTTGCCTGATGCTTCGTATTTACGCCCCAACCACCTTCGCCACCGCGTGGGCGAAACGTTGCATCCCTTCATCGATATCCGCATCTTCCACCACCAGCGACGGTGCAAAACGCATCACATCCGGTCCGGCATTCAGCACCATTACGCCAGCCCCTGCGCCCGCATACAGGAAATCACGCGCCCGACCTTTGAACTGTGGCTTAAGCTCCGCGCCAATCAACAGCCCCATACCGCGAATATCGCTAAACACATCGTACTGCTGATCGATCTTCTGCAAATGGTCAACAAAACGCTGGCGTTTCGCCTGAATGCCTTCCAGCACTTCAGGGGTATTGATGATATCAAACGCCGCGCCCGCTACTGCACAGGCCAGAGGATTACCGCCGTAGGTGGAACCGTGAGAACCAGGATGAAACGCAGAAGCAATTTCCGCCGTGGTCAGCATGGCGCTAATCGGGAAGCCGCCGCCTAACGCTTTCGCAGAGGTCAGAATATCCGGCGTCACGCCGTAGTGCATGTAAGCAAACAAATCGCCGGTCCGCCCCATCCCGCACTGCACTTCATCAAACACCAATAATGCCTGATGTTGATCGCACAGCTCGCGCAAGCCCTGCAAAAACTCTGGCGTCGCAGCCGTCACGCCGCCCTCGCCCTGGATCGGCTCAACCACCACCGCACAGGTGTGATCATCCATCACTGCTTTCACTGCGTGGAGATCGTTAAAGGGAACGTGGATGATGTCTGCCGGTTTCGGCCCAAAGCCGTCGGAATATTTTGGCTGCCCACCCACCGAAACGGTAAACAGCGAGCGACCATGAAAAGCGTTATGGAAGGCAATAATTTTGGTTTTGAACGGGCTATGACGCACACAGGCGTAATGACGTGCCAGTTTAAAGGCGGTTTCGTTAGCTTCCGTGCCGGAGTTCATAAACACCACGCGTTCGGCAAACGTTGCCTCAATCAGTTTACGCCCAAGACGCAGCGCCGGTTCATTGGTGAAAACGTTACTGATATGCCACAGAGTTTCGCCCTGGGTTTTTAACGCGTTCACCAGCGCAGGATGGCAATGGCCCAACGCCGTAACTGCAATGCCACCCGCGAAATCGACATACTCCTTGCCTTGCTGATCCCAGATTCGGCTGCCCTGACCTTTTACCGGAATAAACTCTGCCGGAGCATAAATCGGCAGGATCACTTCATCGAAAGTCGCGCGTGTAATTGCTGTTTGTTCAATTGCCATCTCATAATCACCCTGTTACGCATAAATAAATGTGAAATTATAATCACAAAATATGCATAAAAAATCACTAAATGGCAATCAGAAATCAGCGATGCAGGAAATTAGCCAGCAGTTGATGTCCTTGTTCGCTAAGAATACTTTCTGGATGGAACTGCACACCTTCCAGATCCCACTGGCGATGGCGAATCCCCATAATCTCGCGGGTTTCGCTCCAGGCCGTCACGTCAAAGCACGCTGGTAATGAGTCAGGTTCCACCACCAGCGAATGGTAGCGTGTCACGGTAAGTGGATTTGCCAGCCCCCGAAATACGCCCTCACCGTTATGTGTAATCGGCGAGGTTTTGCCGTGCATGACCTTTGCGGCGCGCACAACTTTACCGCCAAATGCCTGCGCCATTGCCTGATGACCGAGGCAGACGCCAAGAATCGGCAAGCGCCCGGCATAGTGGCGAATAACGTCAAGGGAGATCCCGGCTTCATCTGGCGTACAGGGGCCAGGTGAGATGACAATTTTTTGTGGTTTAAGGGCGTCGATATCCGCCAGCGTCAACGCATCGTTGCGCTTAACCAGCACATCCGCCCCCAGTTCACAAAAGTACTGGTAGAGGTTCCAGGTAAAAGAATCGTAGTTATCTATAAGCAGGATCATGGCGGCTCCGGTACGAAAGAACCACGCTATTTTACTCAGATTCCCCGGCTTCGCTTACCACTTTGCTAAATATCATCTGCAGCGCGGTGAGATCCCCCATTGCCCCACTCTGATTTGCCTGATTCCAGGCTTCTTTTTCGATACCCTGCCAGCTCAGTTGATATCCGGCATGAATCGCCAGTTGCTCGAAGAAGATCCGCTGTGCCAGTCCGCTTCCCACACGGAAGGGATGCAGCACGTTGATTTCACAATAGTAATGCGCCAGCCGCTCGACGAACTTCGCTTTCTCCAGGCCAACCAGATAACCTTCTTCCTCCAGATCCTGCATCAGGGCATTGCCCTCTTTTTCGATATAAGCAAAGTGGCAGAACGGCGTATCGCCCTGATAAATATCAACTTCACGCAGTTGCCCCGCCCAGTCGAAAATATCCTGATACAGCTGGCGATGGATAGTGCGCAAATGCGGTAAACCGCGCACCAGCGGACCAAGCTCAATGGTCGCAGCACGCAGCGCCGTCATTTCGTAAGCGGCCTGTTCCAGCCGCTGCTGCTGGTGGATGTTCAGCCGGTTACGCATGATATCAAGGCCAGGATAAAGATACGGATCGCGCCCTTCGCCGAATTTATCGCTCATAGTGCCTCCTCAGCTCTTCAAGGCGCGCTAAAGCCTCTGCGGCAGTAAGAGTGACTAAAGGCATCTCGACGCCTTCAAGACGGCGACTGGCCTGGAAATTACGATTACGCTGAAGCTCCCAGAGACGGGACTTTTGCTTATCGGTGAGTTTCTTCACTTGATGCCTCCCTGAACGTGTCCATTTGCCACAAGTATAAGCGGCAAATCCGGGTTACGCCGGGAGAGCAGAAGCGCGGGCAAGATTGCCCGCGCGAAAAATCATTACGGCAGGACTTTAGCGGAAAGGATAACTACCGGTTTTGACGGCACATTCTGGTACGGACCAACGTCATGAGTCGGCACCTGGGAAATCTTATCGGCAACGTCCATGCCTTTCACCACTTTACCAAATACCGCGTAACCGAAATCACGCTGACCATGGTCAAGGAAGGCGTTATCGGCAACGTTGATAAAGAACTGGCTGGTGGCGCTGTCTTTGTCAGCGGTACGCGCCATCGCGATGGTGCCACGCGTGTTGCGCAGGCCGTTATCGGCTTCATTTTTGATTGGCGGGTTTGGTTTTTTCTGCTGCATCTGCTCGGTGAAACCGCCGCCCTGAATCATAAAGCCAGGAATGACGCGGTGAAAGGTAGTGTTGTTATAAAAACCGCTGTTCACATAATCGACAAAGTTTTGCACAGACACTGGCGCTTTTTGTTTATCCAGCTCCAGTTCGATGTTACCAGCTGAGGTTGTCAACAATACGTGCGGGTCCCCTTTCGCTGCCATTGCTGCGGGAGAAAGAGCAGAAAGAGCGAAAACAGCAGCCATCGCCGCCAGGGTCGATTTGAACATGAGATTTCCTTAACAAACAGAGCAGAAAAAAAGCAAGTGAAGAGATTCTAAATAGCCTTCAAGAACAAGGCCATCCCTTTACCTAATTTTACGTATCTGAAATATATGTAACCTGACGATCACTTTTTATTCCGTGATCAAAATCACCTCTTAAAATGCAATTTAGCAACCGATTGCAATAAAACATTTAAACAGATCACAAAATCACCTAAAATCGCCCGCTCGCGGCATATCCCGCTATGCCATTTTATTTTTGAACGCAGGCCAATCATGACTAACAGCAATCGCATCAAGCTCACATGGATTAGCTTTCTCTCCTACGCACTGACTGGTGCGTTGGTTATTGTCACCGGGATGGTGATGGGAAATATCGCCGATTATTTCAATCTGCCTGTTTCCAGTATGAGTAACACCTTCACCTTCCTCAACGCCGGCATTTTAATCTCTATCTTCCTCAACGCCTGGCTGATGGAAATCGTCCCGTTGAAAACGCAGTTACGTTTTGGCTTTCTCCTGATGGTGCTGGCGGTTGCCGGTTTGATGTTCAGCCACAGCCTGGCGCTGTTCTCGGCGGCGATGTTCATTCTCGGGGTGGTCAGCGGCATCACCATGTCGATTGGTACATTCCTGGTAACACAAATGTATGAAGGGCGTCAGCGCGGTTCCCGCCTGTTATTTACCGACTCCTTCTTCAGTATGGCTGGGATGATTTTCCCAATGATCGCCGCGTTTCTACTGGCGCGCAGCATTGAGTGGTACTGGGTTTATGCCTGCATCGGGCTGGTGTATGTCGCTATTTTTATTCTGACCTTCGGCTGTGAGTTCCCGGCGCTGGGCAAACATGCGCCAAAAACGGATGCTCCGGTAGAGAAAGAAAAGTGGGGGATCGGCGTACTGTTTCTCTCTGTTGCGGCGCTGTGCTACATCCTCGGTCAGTTAGGTTTTATCTCCTGGGTGCCTGAGTATGCCAAAGGCCTGGGCATGAGCCTGAACGACGCGGGCACGCTGGTGAGTAACTTCTGGATGTCATACATGGTCGGCATGTGGGCGTTCAGCTTTATTCTTCGCTTCTTTGATTTGCAACGCATTCTGACCGTACTGGCTGGTCTGGCTGCGATTCTGATGTACGTCTTTAACACCGGAACACCAGCACATATGGCGTGGTCAATTCTCGCTCTGGGCTTCTTCTCCAGCGCGATCTATACCACCATCATCACCCTGGGTTCACAGCAGACCAAAGTACCGTCGCCAAAACTGGTTAACTTTGTCCTGACCTGCGGAACCATCGGTACTATGTTGACCTTTGTGGTTACCGGCCCGATTGTTGAACATAGCGGTCCGCAGGCGGCACTGCTTACAGCAAACGGTCTGTACGCTGTCGTCTTTGTGATGTGCTTCCTGTTAGGTTTCGTCAGCCGTCACCGTCAGCATAACACCCTGACCTCTCATTAATTGCTAATGCCGGACGGCACTATCGTCGTCCGGCCTTTTCCTCTCTTCCCCCGCTACGTGCATCTATTTCTATAAACCCGTTCATTTTGTCTATTTTTTGCACAAACATGAAATATCAGACAATTCCGTGACTTAAGAAAATTTATACAAATCAGCAATATACCCCTTAAGGAGTATATAAAGGTGAATTTGATTTACATCAATAAGCGGGGTTGCTGAATCGTTAAGGTAGGCGGTAATAGAAAAGAAATCGAGGCAAAAATGAGCAAAGTCAGACTCGCAATTATCGGTAACGGTATGGTCGGCCATCGCTTTATCGAAGATCTTCTTGATAAATCTGATGCGGCCAACTTTGATATTACCGTTTTCTGTGAAGAACCGCGCATCGCTTATGACCGCGTACACCTCTCGTCTTACTTCTCTCACCACACCGCCGAAGAGCTGTCGCTGGTGCGCGAAGGCTTCTACGAGAAACACGGCATCAAAGTTCTGGTCGGCGAACGCGCTATCACCATCAACCGTCAGGAGAAGGTGATTCACTCCAGCGCCGGACGTACCGTTTTTTATGACAAGCTGATCATGGCAACCGGTTCCTACCCGTGGATCCCGCCAATCAAAGGTTCTGATACTCAGGACTGCTTTGTCTATCGCACCATTGAAGACCTCAACGCCATTGAATCCTGCGCCCGTCGCAGCAAGCGCGGTGCCGTTGTTGGTGGCGGCCTGTTAGGTCTGGAAGCCGCTGGCGCGCTGAAAAACTTAGGTATTGAAACCCACGTTATCGAATTTGCCCCTATGCTGATGGCGGAACAGCTTGATCAGATGGGTGGCGAGCAGCTGCGTCGCAAAATCGAAAGTATGGGCGTGCGCGTTCACACCAGCAAAAACACCCTTGAGATTGTGCAGGAAGGTGTCGAAGCGCGTAAAACCATGCGTTTTGCCGACGGCAGCGAACTGGAAGTCGACTTTATCGTCTTCTCTACCGGTATCCGTCCGCGCGATAAGCTGGCAACCCAGTGTGGTCTGGACGTTGCTCCGCGTGGGGGTATTGTCATTAATGATTCCTGCCAGACTTCCGATCCGGATATCTACGCCATCGGTGAATGCGCAAGCTGGAACAACCGTGTATTTGGTCTGGTAGCACCAGGCTACAAAATGGCGCAGGTCGCCGTTGACCATATTCTCGGTAGCGAAAACGCCTTTGAAGGTGCTGACCTTAGCGCCAAGCTGAAACTGCTGGGCGTAGACGTAGGCGGTATTGGTGATGCGCACGGTCGCACGCCTGGCGCACGTAGCTACGTTTACCTCGACGAAAGTAAAGAGATCTACAAACGCCTGATTGTCAGCGAAGACAACAAAACCCTGCTCGGTGCGGTACTGGTGGGCGATACCAGCGACTACGGTAACCTGCTGCAACTGGTGCTGAACGCTATCGAACTGCCGGAAAACCCGGATTCCCTGATCCTGCCAGCACACTCTGGTAGCGGCAAGCCGTCTATCGGTGTTGATAAACTGCCGGACAGCGCGCAAATCTGCTCCTGCTTCGACGTCACCAAAGGTGATCTGATTGCTGCCATCAACAAAGGCTGCCACACCGTTGCGGCGCTGAAAGCTGAAACCAAAGCGGGTACTGGCTGCGGTGGCTGTATCCCGCTGGTCACTCAGGTACTGAACGCGGAACTGGCGAAACAGGGCATCGAAGTTAACAACAACCTGTGCGAACACTTTGCTTATTCGCGTCAGGAACTGTTCCATTTGATCCGCGTTGAAGGCATTAAAACCTTCGAAGAACTGCTGGCGAAACACGGCAAAGGCTACGGTTGTGAAGTTTGTAAACCAACCGTCGGTTCGCTGCTGGCCTCCTGCTGGAACGAATACATTCTGAAGCCGGAACATACTCCGCTGCAGGATTCTAACGACAACTTCCTCGCTAACATCCAGAAAGACGGAACCTACTCGGTGATCCCGCGCTCTCCGGGCGGTGAAATCACCCCGGAAGGACTGATGGCAGTGGGTCGTATCGCGCGTGAATTTAATCTCTACACCAAAATCACCGGCTCTCAGCGCCTGGCGATGTTTGGCGCACAGAAAGACGATCTGCCGGAGATCTGGCGTCAGCTGATTGAAGCTGGCTTCGAAACCGGTCATGCCTATGCGAAAGCACTACGTATGGCGAAAACCTGCGTGGGTAGCACCTGGTGCCGCTACGGCGTTGGCGACAGCGTCGGCCTCGGCGTGGAACTGGAAAACCGCTACAAAGGCATCCGTACGCCGCACAAAATGAAGTTCGGTGTCTCCGGCTGTACCCGTGAATGTTCAGAAGCTCAGGGTAAAGACGTGGGTATTATCGCCACTGAAAAAGGCTGGAACCTGTATGTTTGCGGTAACGGCGGCATGAAACCGCGTCATGCGGATCTGCTGGCAGCGGATATCGATCGCGAAACGCTGATCAAATATCTCGACCGCTTCATGATGTTCTACATCCGTACCGCCGACAAACTGACGCGTACCGCGCCGTGGTTAGAAAACCTCGAAGGCGGCATCGATTATCTGAAAGCGGTGATCATTGACGACAAACTGGGGCTGAACGCACATCTGGAAGAAGAGATGGCGCGCCTGCGTGAAGCGGTAGTGTGTGAGTGGACTGAAACGGTCAATACACCGTCCGCGCAGACTCGCTTCAAACACTTCATCAACAGCGACAAGCGTGACCCGAACGTACAGATGGTGCCAGAGCGCGAACAGCACCGTCCGGCAACGCCGTATGAACGTATCCCGGTAACTCTGGTGGAGGACAACGCATGAGCCAGTGGAAAGACATCTGCAAAATCGATGACATCCTGCCTGAAACCGGCGTCTGCGCGCTGTTAGGTGACGAGCAGGTAGCAATTTTCCGCCCGTATCACAGCGATCAGGTGTTTGCGATCAGCAACATCGACCCGTTCTTCGAGTCCAGCGTGCTGTCACGCGGGCTGATTGCGGAACACCAGGGCGAGCTGTGGGTCGCCAGCCCGCTGAAAAAACAGCGTTTTCGCTTAAGTGATGGCTTGTGCATGGAAGACGAACAGTTTTCCGTCAAACATTACGAAGCACGAGTGAAAGACGGCGTGGTGCAGCTGCGCGGTTAATGTTTTAACGGGAGGCGCAATGCCTCCCCTTTTTGCATGGTCCTGTAATGACCTTCGGTATATTGCAGGACATTTTTTAAACTTTTTGTTTTATTTTTTTTGTTTTTATTTTTTAAAGGATAATCAAATGTTTACAGACACTATTAATAAGTGTGCGGCTAACGCTGCGCGCATTGCACGCCTGTCGGCAAATAACCCGCTCGGCTTTTGGGTCAGCTCCGCCATGGCGGGCGCGTATGTGGGTCTTGGGATCATCTTGATTTTCACGCTCGGTAATTTGCTCGACCCGTCCGTACGTCCGCTGGTGATGGGCGCGACCTTTGGTATCGCCTTAACGCTGGTGATTATCGCCGGTTCTGAACTGTTCACCGGACACACCATGTTCCTCACCTTTGGGGTAAAAGCGGGCAGCATCAGCCACGGGCAAATGTGGGCAATCCTGCCGCAAACCTGGCTGGGTAACCTGGTCGGTTCCGTCTTCGTTGCCATGCTCTATAGCTGGGGCGGCGGTAGCCTGCTGCCGGTAGATACCAGCATCGTTCACTCCGTCGCGCTGGCTAAAACCACTGCACCGGCAATGGTACTGTTCTTCAAAGGTGCATTGTGTAACTGGCTGGTTTGCCTGGCAATCTGGATGGCGCTGCGCACTGAAGGGGCGGCGAAATTTATCGCTATCTGGTGGTGTCTGCTGGCATTTATCGCGTCTGGCTACGAGCACTCTATCGCTAACATGACGCTGTTCGCGCTCTCCTGGTTCGGCAACCACAGCGAAGCCTACACGCTGGCGGGTATTGGTCATAACCTGCTGTGGGTGACGCTGGGTAATACTTTATCAGGTGCCGTATTCATGGGATTGGGTTATTGGTATGCTACGCCGAAAGCGAATCGTCCGGTTGCGGACAAATTTAATCAAACTGAAACGGCTGCCGGTTAATTACTAAGGGGTTTTTACGTGGATCATTTGCCTATATTTTGCCAATTACGCGATCGCGACTGTCTGATTGTCGGCGGTGGTGATGTCGCGGAACGCAAAGCAAGGTTGCTGTTAGACGCAGGCGCTCGCTTAACGGTGAATGCATTAGCGTTTATTCCACAGTTCACCGCATGGGCAGATGCAGGCATGTTAACCCTCGTCGAAGGGCCATTTGATGAAAGCCTTCTCGACACCTGCTGGCTGGCGATTGCAGCGACGGATGATGACGCGCTTAACCAGCGCGTCAGCGAAGCCGCTGAAGCTCGTCGCATCTTCTGTAACGTGGTCGATGCGCCGAAAGCCGCCAGCTTTATTATGCCGTCGATTATTGACCGCTCACCGCTCATGGTCGCGGTCTCCTCTGGCGGCACCTCTCCGGTTCTGGCGCGCCTGTTGCGCGAAAAACTCGAATCACTGCTGCCGTTGCATCTGGGCCAGGTGGCGAAATATGCCGGGCAATTACGCGGGCGAGTGAAACAACAGTTCGCCACGATGAGTGAGCGTCGCCGTTTCTGGGAGAAATTGTTCGTTAACGACCGCCTGGCGCAGTCGCTGGCAAACAACGATCAGAAAGCCATTACTGAAACGACCGAACAGTTAATCAACGAACCGCTCGACCATCGCGGTGAAGTGGTGCTGGTTGGTGCAGGTCCGGGCGATGCCGGGCTGCTGACGCTGAAAGGACTGCAACAAATTCAGCAGGCAGATGTGGTGGTCTACGACCGTCTGGTTTCTGACGATATTATGAATCTGGTACGCCGCGATGCTGATCGCGTTTTCGTCGGCAAACGCGCGGGATACCACTGTGTACCGCAGGAAGAGATTAACCAGATCCTGCTGCGGGAAGCGCAAAAAGGCAAACGCGTGGTGCGGCTGAAAGGTGGCGATCCGTTTATTTTTGGCCGTGGTGGCGAAGAGCTGGAAACACTGTGCAACGCGGGTATTCCGTTCTCGGTGGTTCCGGGTATTACCGCAGCTTCTGGTTGCTCTGCCTATTCGGGTATTCCGCTCACGCATCGCGATTATGCCCAGAGCGTGCGCTTAATTACCGGACACTTAAAAACCGGTGGCGAGCTGGACTGGGAAAACCTGGCGGCAGAAAAACAGACGCTGGTGTTCTATATGGGGCTGAATCAGGCTGCGACTATTCAGCAAAAGCTGATTGAACACGGTATGCCTGGCGAAATGCCGGTGGCAATTGTCGAAAACGGAACAGCAGTCACGCAGCGCGTGATTGACGGTACGCTCACGCAACTCGGTGAACTTGCTCAGCAAATGAACAGTCCATCGCTAATTATTATTGGTCGGGTTGTTGGCCTGCGCGATAAACTGAACTGGTTCTCCAACCATTAATTTAACCCGGGCCAGAGAATTCTGGCCTTCTTAATGACTCTTTTTATATATTCAGCAAATAAAACATAGCCCCTTAATAAATATTATCTGCTAATGGGTTATATTCACCGTTACAGCGACTTACAAAATTAAGTCATTCGCTCACTGACGCCAATTAAATATTCC
>NZ_SJWV01000409.1:0-1311 GCF_004352695.1 Escherichia sp. KCJ4928 | reverse complement strand
GGCGTTCTGCTGCCTGTTATCCCCCGTGAGGAATATGAAAATGAAACCACAGTATCAGACCCGTTACGAGCTGCTCCACGAAAGCTACCAGAAATGGCTGACCGGCTTCACCCGGCACGCCGTATCCTGGGGCGTGTGTCATCCGAATATCTACTACTTCCATAATCTGACGCCCGGGTGGGTGTCATTCAATAGTGAAAAACCGGAGATTGCCATCGTACCCCAGAGTCTGCACCGGCTGATTTATGGTCCGGACAAACGGACCACGCCGCCCCTGGATGATGATCTGATAGTGAATTTATGCACCAGTGAACATCTGCTGGTTTGTAGTGGCACACTAAATTTGGCCACCTGATGAAAGGTGATATTCTCACCACAACACAAAACAGGTGACTTAATGAACAAGAAAACCAAACGAACCTTCACCCCTGAGTTCAGGCTGGAATGTGCACAGCTGATTGTTGATAAGGGCTACTCATATCGACAGGCCAGTGAAGCGATGAATGTCGGTTCAACCACGCTTGAGAGCTGGGTACGCCAGCTCAGGCGAGAGCGCCAGGGTATTACGCCCTCTGCCACACCCATTACTCCAGACCAGCAACGTATCCGCGAGCTGGAAAAGCAAGTTCGCCGTCTGGAGGAACAAAATACGATATTAAAAAAGGCTACCGCGCTCTTAATGTCCGACTCGCTGAACGGTTCACGATAGCCGCCAGACTAAGTGACAGCCACACGGTTGTCAGCCTGTGTTCTGCTCTGGAAATACACCGCAGCAGTTACCGGTACTGGCGAAAACGACGCGATACGGTTAATCCGGCACGAGTCAGGTTGTGCAGCGAAATACGCCGGGCGTGGAACCAAAGTCGGGGCTCTGCGGGCGCGCGCACTCTGGCTGAAATGCTGACTCAAAACGGCGTCCCGATGAGCCGTTACCGTGCCGGACGTCTGATGAAATATCTGAACCTGAGCAGTTGTCAGCCCGGAAAACATCAGTATAAAAATGCCCGTCAGGAGCATACCAGCCTGCCGAATCTGCTTGAGCGTCAGTTCGCAGTACCGGAGCCAGACCGGGTATGGTGTGGAGATATTACGTATCTCTGGGCAGGAAATCGCTGGTGCTATCTGGCGGTTGTTATGGATCTTTTTGCCCGCAGGGTTATCGGCTGGAGTCTGTCAGCGCATGTCGATACCGCACTGATAAGCAGTGCCCTGCGGATGGCCTATGAGACGCGTGGCCAACCCCGGGATGTCGTGTTCCATAGCGACCAGGGAAGCCAGTATACAGGCCTTAAATATCAACAACTTCTCTGG
>NZ_SJWV01000408.1:0-1323 GCF_004352695.1 Escherichia sp. KCJ4928 | reverse complement strand
GCAGTAATATTGATATAGTCGAAATGATGCCTCTGAATCACCATGTTGTGATTTATACTTCAGTTTCATCAGCTTTTCTTCACTTAAATCATAGGTCATTGCTGTAGATCCCATCACACTTTCGTTTTCTTTTATTTTCACATCAGCACCATGCAATTGACCAATAAGAGAAAAATAAAAAAATAGTAACAAGCATGCTTTCATACATCTACAACCTATCTTATATCACTGGGTTTTTCTGGCGTACCTTGCATATTAGAAATGGGGTGCCCAGATGGCCCATATGTTATCCAATTACCAAGGTCTTTTGTTGTTATAGCCATTAGATCCTTATTTGAATTAAGGTTCGTTGGTGCTGTTAGCACTGTATCCATTTTTAACTTACCATTAGTTCCTCGCCCCCACCACGTCCATAGCGTGTCAGGTCCTATTACATTTGTATGTAACTCTTTAGCTAATTGGCTAGCAAATGAATTTTGTCCTTTACCTGTATTACAAGAAAATAACCAAACTGTCATCCCATCTTTATAATTCCCATCAAATTTAATTAGATATGCTAGATCTTTAGCTGTCATGATACTGCGCGTTGCGGATTCAATAGATGTGGGGGTACCATGCCCCCCGATTGTGAAAACGCCTGGGATATTAATCTCATCAGCTACAGAATGGATAAGATCACTTTCGGGGTATAAATTTATATCAACCAAACCTTGCGGATCTACATTTATGACCGGATTCAACGGATACTGATAAAAATTCCATCCCCCCTTCAGCCCAATCGGATCCTGAGTGATATACCGCCCCTGCAGCGGGTCATAATAGCGGTGGCGGTTGTAATACAGGCCGGACTCCTCATCATACTGCTGACCCGGCAGGCGAATGAGCTGCTGCAGATGATGCGGGTTCTCATCACTCAGCAGGTTGCCCCATTCATCATATTCTGCGCACCACGCTGTTGCCCCTTCCGTGCTGATGAGCGCCAGCGGCGGCTTTCCTCACTCACCCGGTCAGCCAGGATTTCACTTTCCAGCCGGTCGAGCATCTGCACCGTGCCGGCGGGAATCCCCCACTGTGCATAGGCAACTCACGCTATGAACGCTTCAGCTTATCAATAGCGGAAGTTATAATTTCATTGTCATCAAACTTGTACAACATAGTATCTAAAACAGGAAGTAGCGTTTTATCACCTAATTCACCCGCAGCTTCAATGATATCATCATAAACAGTATTTTTTTTTAACTCATCGCATAAAACAGATAAAACCCTTTTATCTTTTCTGTAGGAAAGTCCGATTATTGCTTCAATACGGACTTCCTCATTTTT
>NZ_SJWV01000407.1:0-1324 GCF_004352695.1 Escherichia sp. KCJ4928 | reverse complement strand
ATGAAAGTAACATTCTAATAAACAATAATGGCGTTGACATATTCAACGCCATTATTTATTGAATTGCCTGACAGTAGTCTCGTTATAAATTTATTTAGATATAGCGACAGCTAAACCGGACGAACGGGGATAAAAATTTCGCAAACAACATCATTGCTATCCTTTTCTACGAAATCTTCATTGTAATAAAACCGCTCAATATCACTGCCGTTCACTCTGGCTAACCCCCTGGCGGGTAATTCCATCAGATAGAGGTTTCGCGCCCATTCAGAGTAGTGCTCCCACTCACCTTCATAGCGGAAAGAGGCATACAGTCCTCGGTTAATTGTCCACTCTTTCGGCATCTCTGAATCGGTTTGTTTGCATACCGTACCGGCAAAAGTTTCAACCGTGAGCAAATCGACCGATTTTGTTGACGGTTCAAACGTGGAGACGAAATAGATATCCGTCTTAAAATTATTCATACATCTGGCTAAATGATGACGTCGCAGTTTGACTTCTTCATCCGGTGATTTATTCGACACTTCAATGTCATATTTAAATGAGTTGCCAAAAATAGGTGTCTCAGGAAAATTGACTAATCTACACTCCGTCTTTTGCTGTTGACGTATTAAAAAAGAAGGGAAGATATTTGCGAGATCCCAATAATCACGGTGGCGGTATTCACGGGGAGAGCAGCCGAATAACTTTTTAAATTCGCGGCTGAATGACTGCTGTGAATCAAAATGCAAAGAGAGTGCAATATCAAGCATAGATTTCGCGGTGAGCCGGACAAGAATGGCGGCACGACAAAGCCTTCGTTTGCGAATGTATTCTCCCAAAGGCACATGCATGAAATTTCGGAACAGAAGCTGGATGTTGCGTCTGCTGTAGCCAGATTTCTGTGCGATATCTTCGATTGAAATAGGGTGCTCAAGATTGCACTCAATCCACTCCAGGAGCTGCTGTAGAATCTTCTGCCTGATCATCACATTCTCCGTTAATTCTTTGTCATATCGCACATTTTCGTTATGCCCTGGGCCCTAAGTGTATCAAAAACAGCAAGGGCGAAGGCAAAAGCACTGGTAGCGTCTGCTTCGTTGTCCCCAAAAATAGAGAGGTTTCAGTCCTACATTATTAATGAATTTTTTGCATAAGTGATATCAAAATCCACATACTAATTTGAGGTTACGTTTTAACGTAGACTCATTGTTCATGCCTAATGGAGGGACTGACAGTGGAATTTTCCGTATAGTCTGCTTCAGAGTATTGCAGATGCCCATCAAAAATCGATTTCTCACTGACAGAGAGAGAAATGGCACAAATTAGTTCGCTTGATTTGTGT
>NZ_SJWV01000406.1:0-1328 GCF_004352695.1 Escherichia sp. KCJ4928 | reverse complement strand
GAATACTGAAATCAGAAAAAGCATATGGCCTTAAAAGGTATGCGATAACCGGAGGATGTGCTTATGGATCATAGTCTTAATTCTTTAAATAATTTCGATTTCCTGGCGCGTAGTTTTGCCAGAATGCACGCAGAAGGTCGCCCGGTCGATATTCTTGCCGTTACTGGTAACATGGATGAAGAACATAGAACCTGGTTTTGCGCACGTTATGCCTGGTATTGTCAACAGATGATGCAGGCAAGAGAGCTGGAGTTAGAGCACTGATATAACGGGCCTGATGGCCCGTTTTAGTGTTTGTATTAGATGCTAGTTATAGGTGATTTTGAGGATGACGTCTTTACTAAACGGTCCCTCAACAACAGTCTCTGCCGGATTCGCACTAAGTTCTGCCCTGAATGGTGCGGTGACCGAAGGTGCACTAGACGATGAAAAAGAAGCAAATTGTGAGAAGCGGTTAAATTCCGTTGCTGTTCCATCTTTATGAAATATCTTCAATAGCAGTCCATTACCCATATCCAGATGGCTATAATCACTCAAAATATCCGTAGTGAAAAAGCTCCCTAAAATATTGAATTGCTCAGTACAGGCCGCACCAGGATCTTTTGTCATGACTACACTAAACGTCTCACTAACGCTGGTATTTTTAATTGTTCGGGAATTTATTTTACCAAAGTCAACAACGCCATCAGCTGGTTCCAGTGCGACATTAACAAAGCAGTCAAGGACATGAATATTATTTAATCCACGAATCCTGAAGGTCAAATTTTTGTCTACTTCTATAGCTCCTGCGCCACTCATACCTTTAAACTCTAGAGCGATATATTCATCAGGTAACACCAGGTTTTTATTAACTCTATTGGCATTTTTTGCTAATTTAATATAGAGTTGTACGCGAGCTGGAAAGGTTACTGATAATTGAGGCTCAGGACCTCCACTACAGACAGCGGGGTTTTTATAGTGATTATTAAAGGTACCCGCTCCTTTTATATCAATGCATTCTGGTGCTGCGATAGCATTAGGGGCAGTCGAATCATAATCAACTCCATTGTATGTTACGCCAAAAATATAGGAGTTCTGATTATAAAAGTCCTGACCGCCTGGTAAAAACATCATTATATTAGTCCAGGCTGATGGGTATTCTTCTCCAGGTGATGGGGCAGGTAATGCATTATTACAGAAGACATTCATAAAATACTCACTGCTTTGCCAGATCTTATCACCTTTTTTACCATTACTGGGGATAGAAATTCTTGGTACGTAACCAATGACTACGGTATTTCCCCCTTCATGTTCAGCATAGCAGTCCATTGCCCATACAGGTAATGCAC
>NZ_SJWV01000405.1:0-1332 GCF_004352695.1 Escherichia sp. KCJ4928 | reverse complement strand
TAACAGAAGGTTTATATAGTTAGAAGCAAGGTTGTGCTCCTAAAGGAAGTGGCTTGAGGGAGCCACTTATATGTTGGGGAGGCAACGCCTCCCGCAACATATCTTTTTCGTAATCAGATTAGAACTGGTAAACCAGACCTACAGCAACGATGTCATCAGTGCTTACACCGAGTGCTTTAGTGAAGTCATTTTTGTCAAGCAGGTTGATTTTGTAATCAACGAAAGTAGACATATTTTTGTTGAAGTAATAGGTTGCACCTACATCAACATATTTGACTAAGTCCTGATCGCCCCATACTCCAAGATCCTTACCTTTAGATTGCAGGTAAGCAACGGACGGACGCAGACCGAAATCGAACTGATATTGTGCAACAGCTTCGAAGTTTTGAGCTTTATTAGCAACGAAGTGATCAGCAAATACAGTCATATTCTGGGTTTCAGAATAGGTAGTGGCCAGGTAAATGTTGTTAGCGTCATATTTCAGACCTGCGGCCCAAACTTCTGCATTTTTACCGGAAGCAAATACTTCAGGAAGAACTTTCCCTGCATTAACTTGAGTGTCGGTACGATCAGATTTCGCATAAGTTGCACCGATACCGAATCCTTCGTATTCATAGGTAGCAGAGAAACCGAAGCCATCACCGTTACCTTCGGTGTAGTTATCGAAATCGCTACGATCGTTTTTGCCTTGGTACTGAGCAGCAAAGTTCAGACCATCAACCAGACCAAAGAAGTCGTTGTTACGATAGGTTGCAACACCAGTGGTGCGACCAGTCATGAACACATCTGTTTGGGTCCAGGTATCGCCACCGAATTCTGGCAGAACGTCAGTCCACGCACCGATGTCGTATGCTACACCGTAGTTACGGCCGTAATCGATTGAGCCGTAGTCACCGAATTTCAGGCCTGCAAATGCAAGACGGGTTTTGTCTTTGGAGGAACCTTGAGATTCAGCGCGGTTGCCTTTGAATTCATATTCCCACTGACCGAAACCAGTCAGCTGATCGTTGATTTGGGTTTCGCCTTTGAAGCCCAGACGAACATAAGTAGTATCACCATCATCTGCATCGTTAGAGGAAAAGTAGTGCTTGGCATTAACTTTCCCGTACAGATCCAGCTTGTTACTGTCTTTATTATAAATTTCAGCTGCCTGAGCAGACATCGCCATCAGTACTGATGCAGCTACAGCAGAAATTGCCACTGTTAATTTTTTCATCGTGAGCCCTTTTTTTTGAACTATTATTAAAAAATGATGTCACTGCGCGATAAATATTCATCTAATCAATGTGATTATTTCAAGATGTAAGTTTTAGTTTCTCATTTAATTTGTGA
>NZ_SJWV01000404.1:0-1339 GCF_004352695.1 Escherichia sp. KCJ4928 | reverse complement strand
TCTGGGGAACGCTGAAAAATGAGAGCCTGAGCCACTATCGTTTTAATAACCGGGATGAAGCCATCTCAGTAATACGGGAATACATTGAGATTTTCTACAATCGTCAGCGTCGTCACTCTCGTCTGGGGAATATCTCCCCGGCAGCCTTCAGGGAAAAATATCATCAGATGGCTGCTTAAAAAAAGAACAAATGGTAGTGTCCGCTATTGCCAGTACACCTCAGACTCTCGCGTATAGTTGGTTGATACCACAGTGCGGATTCGGCGAATCCGCGATCACGGTGCGATTTCGCACCACAGTACACAATCAATACCCCGGGTTTTATTCAGGTAAGCAGGACTGCGGATATCCGGTGTCGCGCCTTTGTGTCACGAACGGGGTGGGTGCGAAACACCAGATAAAATGCAGGTTCCGATACCTCTGAACGCCCTGAGCAGGTCGGGCATTTCGGATTAAGTACTCGCACCTCCGCAGTCCTGAAACAAGTCTGGCTGGTAGCTGTAAACAGACTTCGTACATACCGCTCTGCAATAAATCCCCGTACCACAGGCCTCACAGAATTTCTTCCCATGAAAAAACTGCTCACACATCACACAATGCCACTCCAGCACGACCGGTAATGGCGATAAAAACATCGCCATATCCTCAATGTAAGGGTGGGACTTTTCCGGATTCAGCACCACACAGTCCGCCTTCTGTTGCTCACTCAGGGCATGTAAATCATGCTCAAACCATGCCCCCTGAGCATCTGTCTGCAGAATCAACCGGCCATGGCAGGAAAGGCAGAAACAATGCCGGATATTTCTGCTGAGCGCAGAGTCGGCACTGATAATGTGCTCACCCGGCGTGATCCCCAGCCCCGTTTTTATACCGTTCATTCTGCTCCCCCCTCCTCACTGAAGCGCCCGGTCTGGCAGTGTGTGCAGTACCGCTCCCCATAATAATCGTGGTGACATTGTCTGCAGTACCAGCTGGCTTTACGTACTACGGGTAAGGCATCCGGTACGAATTGCTGCAGACGTTTAATCAGTTGTATCTCCCTGCGCTCCGGTCTGACATAAGGGCACTGTTGACCGTGCTCAGTCAGCCCGTCGTCAGTGTGTTCAAACCAGGGAAGTTCAGTGTCGTACTGCGGATGGTATCTGAGTGCACTGCCGCAAAGGTGGCAGGTGTAGCGGTCGTAAGGCGCAGTCTGTGCGGTACGGGCCCCCGTCAGACGTCCGTTGCCATCAAGAGCGAGAAAGGATTTTGCGTACATAGTATATGTTCCTCAGCCGCCAGACGACACGCAGGCAACAGCCGTCCCGGTACGGGCAGCGTGGTCAGGGTGTGAATGGCG
>NZ_SJWV01000403.1:0-1349 GCF_004352695.1 Escherichia sp. KCJ4928 | reverse complement strand
GGTTGTAACTGGTTTGTTAGCTGCGAACGTAGCACACGCTGCCGAAGTCTATAACAAGGATGGTAATAAACTCGACCTTTATGGCAAGGTTACCGCTCTACGTTATTTTACTGATGATAAGCGTGACGATGGTGATAAAACTTATGCTCGTCTCGGCTTTAAAGGAGAAACGCAAATCAATGATCAAATGATTGGTTTTGGTCACTGGGAATATGATTTTAAAGGCTATAACGATGAAGCCAACGGCTCGCGCGGCAACAAGACCCGTCTGGCCTATGCAGGTTTAAAAATTAGTGAATTTGGCTCTCTGGACTATGGTCGTAACTACGGTGTCGGCTACGACATTGGTTCATGGACCGATATGTTGCCAGAATTTGGTGGCGATACCTGGAGTCAGAAAGATGTCTTCATGACATACCGTACCACCGGTGTAGCAACCTATCGCAACTACGATTTCTTTGGCTTAATTGAAGGGCTGAACTTTGCCGCGCAATATCAAGGCAAAAATGAACGTACTGACAACAGTCATCTTTATGGTGCTGACTACACGCGTGCCAACGGTGACGGTTTCGGTATCTCCTCAACTTATGTTTATGATGGCTTTGGTATCGGTGCGGTGTATACCAAATCCGATCGGACAAATGCGCAGGAAAGAGCCGCTGCTAATCCTCTCAATGCCTCCGGTAAGAATGCAGAACTGTGGGCCACAGGTATAAAGTATGATGCCAACAACATCTACTTTGCAGCTAATTACGCTGAAACATTAAACATGACCACCTATGGGGATGGTTATATCTCTAACAAAGCACAAAGTTTTGAAGTGGTGGCGCAATATCAATTCGACTTCGGCTTGCGCCCATCACTCGCTTACCTGAAATCGAAAGGCAGAGATCTGGGCCGCTACGGCGACCAGGACATGATTGAGTATATCGACGTTGGTGCGACGTATTTCTTCAACAAAAATATGTCGACCTATGTTGATTATAAAATCAACCTGATTGATGAAAGCGACTTTACCCGTGCCGTAGATATTCGCACCGATAACATCGTCGCTACGGGCATTACCTATCAGTTCTAACGTCCTCTCCTGACCAGCCCTTCTCTGGGCTGGTTTTTGATTTAAGTGCTGCTGTATGACTCCTTAAGTAAAAATGAGCAATTTTTGATATTTCTGGTGATTCACCTCAATTAATATTATTCCATACCCTCCGGGGACATCTTACTATAATATTTATTGATGAGTGATTATGACCAATATTAATACAGCTTGTGTAAAAAATAATGCCAGTTATCAACTTAATAAAGCATTACCTAACAAAGAAACCATCTCCAGCAATTTTTGTGAACGA
>NZ_SJWV01000402.1:0-1354 GCF_004352695.1 Escherichia sp. KCJ4928 | reverse complement strand
GTATTCTGGTGAACAAAACCCCGCTGACGGACACGGACGGTAATCCCGTGATACACGGTGTGACCGCCGTCTGGCGTGCCGGGGAGCAGGAGCAGACACCGCCGGAAGGCTTTGAGTCCTCCGGGGCGGAAACCGCACTGGGTGTGGAGGTGACGAAGGCAAAGCCGGTGACGCGCACCATCACGTCAGCGAACATTGACCGTCTGCGGGTCACCTTCGGGGTGCAGTCACTGGTGGAGACCAGCTCAAAGGGTGACCGTAATCCCTCTTCTGTCCGGCTGCTGATTCAGCTTGAGCGTAACGGTAACTGGGGGACGGAGAAGGATGTCACCATTAACGGCAAGACCACCTCGCAGTACCTGACGTCGGTGATTCTGAATAATCTCCCTGAGCGCCCCTTTAACATCCGGATGGTCAGGGTGACGGCGGACAGTACCACGGACCAGCTGCAGAACAGAACGCTGTGGTCGTCATACACCGAAATCATCGATGTGAAACAGTGCTAAGGGAGACACGGGGCCACAGGGTATTCCCGGGCCAAAAGGCGATACCGGCGAGCGGGGGCCGAAAGGTGATACCGGGCCGACGGGCCCCGCAGGGAAGGATGGCGCAGATTCACAGGCGAACAGAGTGCGTATCAGCGAGAAAACAGAAGTCACCTCCAGCACAGTCGTTTTCCCCTCTTTTTATGGCGGTGCGCAGGGGGAAAATGCAGCCCCTGATGGCGCTGTGATTCTGAATATCAGGACGGCTCCGGTATCACTGACGAACGGCAATTTAGGGGCAGCCTGTGTCACCGCTGTCACTTACGGCTTCCTTCAGGTTCATGATGGCAGCCAGTGGGTTACGGTGGAACATGAATAACATGATTTTTCCGGGTGCGGAAAGCTTAAACGGGTCCCCCGTCCTGAATATTCGTATGAGGAGAAGAAATGAATCTTAAAAATCTGCAACGTTATACTCCTGAGAAGTCGGATGTTCCGGGGGCAATGTACCTGAAGGCAGAGGATGGCCGTGACTGGTATGAAAGCCAGTCGTCATTTAAGGCGGATACGCTGAAGCTGGTTTATGACAGCGAAGGCATAATCACGAGTATCAGTAAGGATGTGTCGATGCTGTGGCCAGTGGGACAGAGTGTGGTGGAGGTTGAGGATACAGAAGAAAACCGCAAAGCTGATATCTCCGGGCGCTGGAAGTTTGACGGGGAAAAAGTCGTTGATACTCTGACCGCGGAGAAAGCGCGCGGGATGAAGGGCGATGAAATAAACGCGTGGCGTAATGCGATGGAGGCGGCGAACTACACGTTTGAGCACAATGGCCGGAAATGGGACTACGGAAAGTCAACGCAGACGCG
>NZ_SJWV01000401.1:0-1356 GCF_004352695.1 Escherichia sp. KCJ4928 | reverse complement strand
ATAATATGCATTAAACTCTGGATACCCCCTCTGTAATAAATTGCTTATCCGCGTTACGAATAAGAAGAGCAAAACTCGCACTTATAATATTTATTCTCTGGATGTGTCTTGTTCTCGCATTAACCATTCGTTATTTTATTATGTTTTCTGATGCATGGAGCAACCAGTAGAATATAATCATTCCTGCACCAGAAAACACTGCGGCAACAGCGAGCCACAAACGCTTATGCTCACCTTCTGATATGCCTGAAAAATATCCTGTATGGAGTAGCAGCAACCATGACAACACTCCTGCCAGACCCAGCAGGGCAGGAGGGATATGCCACAGTTCATATTTCATAATAACAATACCTTCTGCCATCATCATGGACAGGGTGCAAACAACAAAACAGTCCCATGAAAAAACGCCTGTCAGCAGCAAGGAAAATCACTGTCAGTGACATCACTGTCACCCGGGCCAGCAATAAAGGCCATAAAGAAATAAAATTCATTTAAACGACCTCTTTAAAAATTCGGTTTAAAGTCTTCAGAAACGTTCAGGAACTGTTTTGCCAGGTCGTCCTGAGAAATAAAGCCGTATGATAACGGGCGGACACTGCCCTGTTTCGGGTCAACCAGCATCATGGCCGGGAAATATTTCACGCCGAGGCGCTGCGCCTGCCCCTGGTCAGTCCGGGAATCCGGCAATAGTGGATTAATCACGCCATCCACGGAAACGGGAATAACACTCAGACCATACGTATCCCGGAAGCCATTAATGACCTGCGCCAGCTGCCCGTCGATGGGGTCCTGCCCCCGGTAAAAAAACATAATGCCGTAATGCTCTGCCAGTCTGGCAATCGCCTGTCGCTGCTGCGCCTGGTCTGCTGCCAGCTGGTTCCGTACCGTGCCGTTGTAATGGCTGTACTGCAGGTTATAGTCCAGTTCGGGATGTGCCAGCATGGCCTTTTTAGCACTCATGGTGAAAAGCCCGGCCTGCTGAGTCCAGTAATTCTGCAGCCGGAAATATTTCACAAAATTATCCACGCCGGGATACAGAATGGCTTCGTACAGCGCCCGCTTTGTTGCCGTCTGCAGCGCGGTCAGTTTCTGCATAATATCCGGCTCCTGACGGGGAGCTGCTGGTACTGGTTTATTTTCTTTTTCCTTCGGATTTATTTTCTCGTTATACCACTGCCAGCCTGCATCTTTCCCTGACGCCGGAAAAATAAAGCAGCAGAGTAACAGCGGCAGTAATGCTTTATTCATCTTCATTCCTTTCATCACTTTTTCTTTCATCAGGTTTCTGCAGGTCAGCCAGGGCCGAAAAGCAAAAATACAGAATAAACAGGAGCACACCGGAGTAAAGGATAATGA
>NZ_SJWV01000400.1:0-1368 GCF_004352695.1 Escherichia sp. KCJ4928 | reverse complement strand
CTCTTGTGGTGAGAGCATAAAAAAGCCCCCACGAGCTTTATTACTAAATTCAATACAAACAACAAATTATGCTCTTAACGTACGTTTTCGTTCCATTGGCCCTCAAACCCCTAATTGGTATCCCCCTATCGGTTAAAAGGGCCTGTCCTTGACCCACGATATTCAGACAGTCGTTGTATCTTAAGTTGACGTTACCCGCTGACGTCGATATTCCCTTGGTGAGAGATAACCTAACGCACTATGCGGATGGGTTTCATTGTAATGCTCGATCGCCACTGCAAGGTTATGCAATGCCGTTCTTACATTCGGTTTCGGCATGAACGCGATGTAGTCTTCTTTCATCGTTTTCACGAACCTTTCTGCCATTCCATTGCTCTGAGGGCTACTGACTGCCGTTGTGCAGGGCTCCAGATTCAACTCTCTGGCGAACTGCCGTGTTTCATGAGCTGTATAAGCCGAACCGTTATCAGTCAGCCACTGGATTGGCCGTTCCGCTCCTTTATCGCCAAAGCGTTTTTCTATTGCTCCTAACATGACATCCTGCACCGTTGCTTTGTCATAACCCTCGTGCTTGCGGCCCAGTCTATGGCTTCACGATCGCAACAGTCCAGTGCGAACGTGACACGCAGTTTTGCGCCATCATCACAACCGAACTCAAAGCCATCGGAACACCAGCGCTGGTCGCTTTCCTTCACCGATATTCGGCCTTTATGTTCCCGCTGCGGCCGTGAAGGTTTGTCATGTAACAACAACAGGTTATTTTCGCTCATTATCCGATAAACGCGCTTTGCATTCACGAACGGCACTCCTTTGTTACGGGACTGTCGTCTGAGAATGGCCCAGACACGACGATAGCCATATGTCGGCATATCGCTGATGATATCAAGGATACGTGCTAACACTTCCGCATCCGCAGCCTCATCACATCTGCGACGACGTTTATTCGGCTTATTACCAGATGTTTTCATCCGTTGTGCCAGTTGCGCACGCGACACGCCCAGAATACGGCTTACCAGGGTTATTCCTTGTCCGTTGGCAACAAGGGCGCATGCGCTATCCATTTTCGCGACTGACCATACTCCACCGCTTCTTTGAGGATCTCAACTTCCATGGTTTTCTTACCCAGCAAGCGCTGTAACTCTTTTATTTGTTTTATAGCGGCAGCCAGTTCTGAGGCAGGAACGACATCCTCTCCGGCAGCAACAGCAGTGAGACTTCCTTCCAGATATTGTTTTTTCCACTTAAACAACAGGCTGGGCTGAATACCATGCAAACGCGCCACATGGGACACCGTCATACCGGGTTCCATTGTCTGCTGAATAATGGCGATTTTTTCCTGAGGAGTTTTACGTTTACGAAGCTCCTGCC
>NZ_SJWV01000003.1:0-68347 GCF_004352695.1 Escherichia sp. KCJ4928 | reverse complement strand
GTTAAATAATATTGTTCCGGGTTTATATGCGATTGCTCAACCGTCTTAACCAGTATCAACGTCTGTGGCAACCTTCCGCCGGAAAGCCGCAAGCTGTCACCGTCAATGAACTGGCCGAACGCTGTTTTTGCAGCGAACGCCATGTTCGTACGCTGTTGCGTCAGGCACAGGAGGCGGGATGGCTGGAGTGGCAGGCGCAGTCAGGACGCGGAAAGCGCGGACAATTACGCTTTCTGGTCACGCCGGAATCGCTACGCAATGCGATGATGGAACAGGCACTGGAAACCGGAAAGCAGCAAGATGTGCTGGAGCTGGCGCAACTGGCCCCAGGTGAGCTGCGCACTCTGTTACAGCCGTTTATGGGCGGACAATGGCAAAACGATACACCCACGTTGCGTATTCCCTACTATCGCCCGCTCGAACCGCTACAACCAGGCTTTTTGCCCGGCCGTGCCGAGCAGCATCTCGCCGGACAGATATTTTCCGGCCTGACCCGCTTCGATAATAATACCCAGCGCCCGATTGGCGATTTAGCGCATCACTGGGAAACCTCTACTGACGGGTTACGCTGGGACTTTTATCTTCGTTCAACCCTACACTGGCATAACGGCGATGCAGTAAAAGCCTCACACTTACACCAGCGATTATTGATGCTGTTACAACTGCCAGCACTGGATCAATTATTTATTAGCGTGAAGCGTATTGAAGTCACCCATCCGCAGTGTCTGACCTTCTTTTTACATCGCCCTGATTACTGGCTTGCGCACCGGCTGGCGAGCTATTGTAGCCATCTGGCGCATCCGCAATTCCCACTGATCGGCACGGGTCCTTTTCGCTTAACACAATTCACAGCGGAACTGGTGCGCCTGGAAAGCCATGATTATTACCATTTACGTCATCCACTGCTTAAAGCGGTTGAGTACTGGATAACTCCGCCGCTTTTCGAAAAAGATTTGGGAACCAGCTGTCGGCATCCCGTGCAAATCACCATCGGCAAACCGGAGGAGCTGCAACGGGTCAGCCAGGTCAGTAGTGGCATCAGTTTAGGTTTTTGCTATTTAACGTTGCGCAAAAGTCCCCGACTCTCCCTCTGGCAGGCGCGAAAAGTGATCTCCATTATTCATCAATCCGGTTTATTACAAACGTTAGAAGTAGGAGAAAACCTGATCACCGCCAGTCATGCATTACTGCCAGGCTGGACTATTCCGCAATGGCAAGTACCGGATGAAGTCAAACTACCGAAAACCTTGACGCTGGTTTATCACCTACCGATAGAACTTCATACCATGGCAGAACGCCTACAGGCGACACTGGCAGCGGAAGGCTGTGAACTTACAATTATTTTTCATAACGCAAAAAACTGGGACGACACGACCCTACTGGCACACGCAGACCTCATGATGGGCGACAGATTAATTGGCGAAGCACCGGAATATACTCTGGAGCAATGGCTGCGCTGCGATCCGCTGTGGCCACATGTTTTCGACGCTCCAGCATATGCACATCTGCAATCGACACTGGACGCGGTGCAAGTAATGCCTGATGAGGAAAACCGATTTAATGCCCTGAAAGCGGTTTTTAGCCAGTTAATGGCAGACGCGACGCTGACGCCGCTATTCAACTATCACTATCGCATTAGTGCCCCTCCCGGCGTGAACGGTGTGCGGCTGACACCACGCGGCTGGTTTGAATTTACCGAAGCCTGGCTTCCCGCGCCGTCGCAATGAATAGCTGGTCCGGGTTAATCGCAGGCGTTACCATAACGCTTTTATTGTTCAAGCAGGATTATCTATGAAACGTGCTGTCGTTGTGTTCAGTGGAGGCCAGGATTCCACCACCTGTCTGGTGCAGGCATTACAACAATATGATGAAGTCCATTGCGTGACGTTCGATTACGGTCAGCGACATCGCGCAGAAATCGACGTGGCACGCGAACTGGCGCTGAAACTGGGAGCACGCGCGCATAAGGTTCTTGATGTAACGCTGCTCAACGAGCTGGCGGTCAGCAGCCTGACGCGTGACAGCATTCCGGTGCCTGATTATGAACCTGAAGCCGATGGCATCCCGAATACGTTTGTCCCAGGGCGTAATATTTTGTTCCTGACGCTGGCGGCAATATATGCGTATCAGGTAAAAGCAGAAGCCGTAATTACCGGCGTCTGTGAAACGGATTTCTCCGGCTACCCGGATTGCCGCGATGAGTTTGTGAAAGCACTAAACCATGCCGTCAGTTTGGGCATGGCGAAAGATATTCGTTTTGAAACGCCGCTGATGTGGATTGATAAAGCGGAAACCTGGGCGCTGGCAGATTATTACGGCAAACTGGATTTAGTCCGTAACGAAACGTTGACCTGCTATAACGGCATTAAAGGCGACGGTTGCGGTCATTGTGCGGCATGTAATTTACGCGCCAACGGTTTGAATCATTATCTGGCCGATAAACCGACGGTGATGGCCGCGATGAAGCAGAAAACCGGGTTGAAGTAATTATTCCGGGTGTCGCCGGATGCGGCTTGAGCATCCGGCACCACAAAACGTTTACTTAACCATCTGCTCCAGCTTTTCGCGCAATTCCCCTTCCAGAGCTAATGCTTTCTGCGTTTTAAGATCAATACAAACAAACGTAATAAGCGCATCCGCTACCACCTGCCCTTCCGGCTCCAGTGTAATGACCTGGCTTAAGATGCCGCTTTTACCGTTTAATTGCTGCAACTGACTGGTAATAGTTAACAGGTCGCTTAATACCGCTGGGCGACGATAGTTAATATTGATATTGACCACGACGAAGGCGATGTTATGGGCCGTCATCCACTGAAAACTGTCGCTATTTTCCAGTCCATCCCAGCGTGCTTCTTCGAGAAATTCAAGGTAGCGGGCGTTGTTTACGTGCTGGTAAACGTCGAGATGATATCCACGAACTTTGATTTGTGTTTGCATAGCGCAATAACCTTACGTTGTTGTTATAAGTACAGAGGTCATAACTGGTATGACCTCTTCAGTCTGGCAAAAAATTGCCACTATGCAAATTAATTACAGGGTTAATACCGCCAGATTACGTTCCACCAGCGAATTGCCCATCCCCGGCACCTGCTTTAGATCCTCCACCGTTTTAAACGGACCGTACTCTTCGCGATAACTGACAATCGCCTGCGCTTTCTTCAGGCCAACGCCATTCATCGCGCGGGCTAGCTCTTCCGCGCTGGCATTATTAATGCTGACCCGGGTGCCTTCTTCGTCACTGGCTTTCGCCGGTACTGCTGCTTTACTTTGTGCTGCAGGAGCTTCCGCTTTGGTTTCTACCGTTGTCGGTTTCGCCACAGAAGCTGCCGCCAGCGCGCTATGAGACATTCCGGCACAAGCCAGAGACAGGGTAATGAGCAGTGCTTTAATTCCGTGTTTCATACTGTTTTCTCCTTGTTTGTTAACAGTGGAATCACCTTAACGGCAGTGAAAACAGTAAACAAATGGCAATGTTCAGAAATGGAAAAGGCCGCGAAAGCGACCTTTTCTTGTTACAGCTGCAAAGCATTTTTTTGCGAGGCGGCTTCAGGATTATTGCTGTTCCAGCGCATCGCCAATTTTGATTTTCGCCTCTTTACGCAGGTTACTCATCAGAGCTTCAAAGACGATTTGTGCGTTGTTCTGGGTGATACCCTGCACCATCGCTTTTTTCTGCTCTTCCGGCATTGAACCTTGTTTCACTTCATCCAGCGCCAGCAGAACCACATTACCTTGCATATCGGTCGCCATACCGTAGCTCGGTTTGTCTTTCGCTGGCAGTGGCAGTGCAAACGCCGCCTGGCTAATCGGGTCACGACCGGAACGGCTTAAGGTTTTCGGCTCGCCAAATTTCAGACCGGCAGCCTGCATAGCTTCCGCACCTTTGCCGGCTTTCAAATCAACCAGCAGTTTCTCAGCATCTACTTTCGCCTGTTGTTCAGCTTTGTTGTGCTGAACCAGTGCCTTAACTTGTTCCTGAACATCTGCCAACGGTTTCACCGCTTCCGGTTTGTGCTCGCTGATGCGCAGCACGAATGCGCGGTCGCCATCTACGGTGATGATGTCAGAGTTGATGCCCGGCGCGCCGTTTTCACCTACCAGACCGCCGTTAAAGATAGCGTCGGCAACCGGCTTGAAGTTCAACTCTTCCGGCAGGTTATCTTTGCTGAACCAACCCGTCTGAGTGGCTTTAACGCCGGCAGCTTGCTCTGCACCGGCCAGAGACTCCGTGTCGTTGCTTGCCGCATCGCTCACTTTCTGCTGCAGCGCATAGTACGCATCGAGGGCTTTTTCGTGTTTCACTTTCGCCGCAATGTCGTCACGTACTTCGTCTAACGATTTCACTTTCGCTGGCTGAATGTCGTCCAGACGTACAATCAGGAAACCGACCGAAGATTTGATGACACCAGACAGTTGCCCTTTTTCTTTCAGACCAGCATTTTTCAGTTCGTCGGGGATAGTGGCATCTTCTAACCAACCCATATCGCCGCCGTTACGGGCAGAGATAATATCGGCAGATTTTTCTTTGGCTAATGCAGCAAAATCACCGCCTTTATTCAGCTCATCAAGTACCGCTTTCGCTTCATCTTCAGTTTTGGTCTGGATGATGCTGTAGCGGGTACGCTGCGGCTGAGTGAATTGATCCTGATGCTGATCGTAGTAGCTCTGGATATCCGCATCGCTAACCGGTTGCTGCATCGTTGCGGCATCCAGCTTGATGTAACTCACGCGGAATTGTTCCGGCGTCATGAAATTGTTTTTGTTTTGTTCGTAGTAGCTGGCAATCTCCTGTTCGGTCACAGGCTGCTTCGCCGCCAGCGCGTTAACATCGATAGTCGCCTCACGCACCACGCGTTGTTGCGCGACCAGTGCCGCCAGCTCGTCGGTTTCACCTTTCAGCATAAAATCGGTACCGGCAACACCGTTAATCAGCTGTTGGGTAGTGAGCTGGTTACGCAGCGCCTGGGCGTACTGATCGGCGGTCATCCCCATCTGGTTGAGGATACCGTTATAGCGGCTGTTATCAAATTTGCCGTCAACCTGGAAGGCTGGGGTCGCGAAAATCGCCTGTTTAACCTGCTCATCACTGATACCCAGTTTCAGCTCACGAGCGTACTGATCCAACAGCGCCTCGTCGATCAGACGATTCAGCACCTGTTGACGCAGGGTTTTCATATAGCCTTCATTCGCTGCCAGCTCGGAGTATTGATCGCCCAGCTGTTGCTGCATGCGATTACGCTCGCTGTTAAAGGCGTTCTCGAACTGCCCACGGCTGATTTCCTGGTCATTCACTTTTGCGGCGTAGTTATTGCCTCCGCCAATCAGGTAACCACTCACGCCGGTCAATATGAACGACACGATAATGATACCGAAAATAATCTTGAGCACGAGACTGTTTGCAGCCGTGCGTAAGCTGTCCATCATGGTGTAACAACACTCCGCTGTAGATGACTGTGTACCTCACGCAACGTATCGATGCGCGCAAAGGCCTATTGTGACAAGAAACGGGGGCAATTGTCAGCCCACAAGACGCAGAAAGTCACCGAATACAAATAAAAAAGGCACATCAGTAGATGCGCCCTTGAACTTCGTCACATCCCCACCGGGGACAACGCTTAGTTTACCGCGTCTTTCAGTGCTTTACCTGCACGGAAGCTCGGTACTTTAGCAGCAGCGATGGTGATCTCTTTACCGGTCTGCGGGTTGCGGCCAGTACGGGCAGCACGCTCTTTAACGGCAAAAGTACCAAAACCTACCAGTGCTACATCATCCCCTTCTTTCAGAGATTCAGTTACGGAAGCAATAATAGCATCTAACGCACGGCCAGCCGCAGCTTTAGAGATATCAGCCCCTGCAGCAATCTTGTCGATCAATTGAGATTTATTCACTCTTCTCTTCCTCTTTATAATTTATATCGCACTTGAATCCTTCAAGGTACGAACGCGCAGCAGTTATATCAGGCCAGCCATCCCCTTACAACACCCCTTAATAAGGGCAAGCCCGATCCGCCATCTAACTTAGCGAGACAAAAAAAGGCTGGCAAGCCCGAATTAGCCTGCCAGCCCTGTTTTTATTAGTGCATTTTGCGCGAGGTCACTATTTTGCAGTCACAACCTGCATGCCAGACGGTTCATTTTGCAGCGCCAGAGTCAGAACTTCCTCAATGCGCTTCACAGGATGAATGTCCAGATCGGCAATTACGTTGTCAGGAATCTCTTCCAGATCGCGTTTATTTTCGAACGGAATTAGCACTGTTTTAATCCCGCCGCGATGCGCTGCCAGGAGTTTTTCTTTCAAACCACCGATCGGCAGTACCTGACCACGCAGAGTGATCTCACCGGTCATTGCCACATCGGCACGAACCGGGTTACCGGTCAGGCAAGAAACCAGCGCGGTGCACATAGCAATACCGGCACTCGGACCATCTTTCGGCGTCGCACCTTCCGGTACGTGGACGTGGATGTCACGTTTTTCGTAAAAATCAGGGTTGATCCCCAGTTTTTCCGCACGCGCACGAACCACCGTTAACGCCGCCTGAATAGACTCCTGCATCACTTCGCCGAGCGAACCGGTATAGGTCAGTTTGCCTTTACCCGGAACACATGCGGTTTCAATGGTCAGCAAGTCACCGCCCACTTCCGTCCACGCCAGACCGGTTACCTGACCGACACGGTTTTCGTTATCAGCGCGACCATAGTCGAAACGCTGAACACCGAGGTAGTCATGCAGGTTATCGCCGTTAATTTCGATATGTTTTAATGACTTATCGAGCAGTAACTGCTTAACCGCTTTGCGGCACAGTTTGGAGATTTCACGCTCCAGACCACGCACGCCCGCCTCACGGGTGTAGTAACGAATAATGCCGATAATGGCGCTATCGTCGACGGTCAGCTCACCTTTTTTCAGTGCATTACGTTCAATCTGCTTCGGCAGCAGGTGACGTTTGGCGATGTTCAGTTTTTCATCTTCGGTATAACCGGAGAGGCGAATTACTTCCATACGATCCAGCAGCGGTGCCGGAATGTTCATGGAGTTCGACGTCGCGACAAACATCACGTCGCTGAGATCGTAATCCACTTCCAGGTAGTGGTCGCTGAACGCTACGTTCTGCTCTGGATCCAGCACTTCAAGCAGTGCAGAGGCCGGATCGCCTCGCATGTCAGAAGACATTTTGTCGATCTCATCGAGCAGGAACAGCGGGTTTTTCACGCCCACTTTCGCCATTTTCTGGATCAGTTTACCCGGCATAGAACCGATGTAAGTACGGCGGTGACCACGGATTTCCGCTTCATCACGCACGCCGCCCAGCGCCATACGGACATATTTACGCCCGGTGGCTTTGGCAATGGACTGACCAAGAGAGGTTTTACCTACCCCCGGCGGCCCTACCAGGCAGAGGATCGGTCCCTTGATTTTGTTGACACGGCTTTGAACCGCAAGGTACTCAAGGATGCGATCTTTCACGCGCTCCAGACCATAATGGTCGGTATCAAGGATTTCCTGCGCCTGACGCAGGTCTTTTTTGACCTTGCTGCGCGCATTCCACGGTACCTGTACCATCCAGTCGATATAACCACGCACTACGGTCGCTTCTGCCGACATCGGAGACATCATTTTCAGCTTCTGCAACTCTGCTTCCGCTTTCTCTTTTGCCTCTTTCGGCATCTTCGCCGCGTCGATTTTGCGCTTCAGGGCTTCGTTTTCGTCCGGCGCGTCGTCCATTTCACCGAGTTCTTTCTGAATAGCTTTCATTTGCTCGTTCAGATAGTACTCACGCTGGGATTTCTCCATCTGCTTTTTAACGCGGTTGCGAATGCGTTTCTCAACCTGCAGCAGATCGATTTCCGATTCCATCATTGCCATCAGATATTCCAGACGTTCGTTAACGTCGGACATCTCCAGAACGGACTGTTTGTCAGCCAGTTTCAGCGGCATATGTGCAGCAATGGTATCCGCCAGACGCGCCGGATCGTCGATGCTATTCAGCGACGTCAGCACTTCTGGTGGGATTTTTTTGTTCAGCTTGATGTAGCCTTCGAACTGGCTGATTGCAGTACGCACCAGCACTTCCTGTTCCCGCTCATCAATGGTCGGCGACTCCAGATACTCCGCCTTCGCAGAAAAGTGTTCGCCATTGTCAGAGAGCGCAGAAATACGCGCGCGCTGTAACCCCTCGACCAGCACTTTGACGGTGCCGTCAGGCAGTTTCAGCATCTGCAATATAGAGGCCACGGTCCCGACGGTGAAAAGATCGTTTACACCCGGCTCATCCGTTGAAGCTTCTTTCTGCGCGACCAGCATAATTTTTTTATCATGGTCCATCGCCGCTTCCAGACAACGGATAGATTTTTCCCGCCCGACAAATAAGGGGATGACCATGTGCGGATAAACCACCACATCGCGCAGCGGCAATACGGGGATTTCAATGCGTTCAGAACGCTCAGGATTCATAGAGCTCTCTCTTAGTTTAATTTCCGCCAGGTAATCAGATGACACGACTGTGCTTCACGCCATCTATTAACATGTACGTCAGTATATGGGGATGTTTCCCCCACATTCAACGCCGAGAATAGAGGAAAAATTAAAGGGGAGATAAAATCCCCCCTTTTTGGTTAACTAATTGTATGGGAATGGTTAATTATTCACCAGATGCCTGTTGCGCTTCCGGCTTACCATAAATCAGCAACGGTTTGCTTTGACCATCAATTACCGACTCGTCGATAACCACTTTTTCGACATCTTCCATGGACGGCAGATCGTACATGGTATCGAGCAGTGCGGCTTCTACGATGGAACGCAGGCCACGGGCACCGGTTTTACGCGCCATCGCTTTCTTAGCGATAGCATCCAGCGCCTCGTCACGGAATTCCAGATCCACGCCTTCCAGATTAAACAGCGCCTGATACTGCTTGGTCAGGGCGTTTTTCGGCTCTTTGAGGATCTGAATCAGAGCTTCTTCGCTCAGTTCATTCAACGTTGCGACAACCGGCAGACGACCAATAAACTCAGGGATAAGACCAAACTTGATCAGATCTTCCGGTTCAACCTGCGCCAGCAGCTCGCCTTCGCTTGCTTTGTCGGACTTCGCTTTTACCGTCGCGCCAAAACCAATGCCGGAGCCGGTTTCTACACGGTGGGAAATCACTTTATCCAGACCGGCAAACGCACCGCCACAAATAAACAGGATCTTAGAGGTATCAACCTGCAAGAATTCCTGCTGCGGATGTTTACGCCCACCTTGCGGTGGAACAGCAGCTACCGTACCTTCGATCAGTTTCAACAGTGCCTGCTGTACGCCTTCACCGGAAACGTCTCGGGTAATGGACGGGTTGTCTGACTTACGAGAAATCTTGTCGATTTCATCGATGTAGACAATCCCGCGCTGCGCTTTCTGTACGTCGTAATCGCACTTCTGCAACAGCTTCTGAATGATGTTTTCAACGTCTTCGCCCACATAACCGGCTTCGGTCAGCGTGGTTGCGTCGGCCATGGTGAACGGGACGTCCAGCAGGCGCGCCAGCGTTTCAGCCAGCAGCGTTTTACCGGAACCGGTCGGACCGATCAGCAGAATGTTACTTTTGCCCAACTCGACACCATTGCTGGTATCGCCGTTGCGCAGACGTTTGTAATGGTTGTATACCGCGACCGCCAGCACTTTTTTCGCCTGTTCCTGGCCGATAACGTAATCGTCCAGGTGGTTGCGAATTTCATGCGGCGTCGGTAGCGCACTGCGTTCACGATGCGGTGCAACTTCTTTAATCTCTTCGCGAATGATGTCGTTACATAAATCAACACATTCGTCGCAGATATACACGGATGGACCGGCAATCAGCTTGCGCACTTCATGCTGGCTTTTGCCGCAAAAAGAGCAATACAGCAATTTGCCTGAGCCATCTTTGCGTTTATCTGTCATGGGTCAAAACCTCTTCTTTGTTCTTTGTGCCGCACACGACGACGCAAATGCCATTCTCAGGCGCAAGCCGCTTACAGCGTTGTGCCGCCCTGGATAAGTATAGCGGCACAGTTGCGCCTCTGGCATCAATTACGATGGGTCAGAATCGAATCGACCAGACCGTATTCCACCGCTTCAGGGGCGGAAAGGAAGCGATCGCGCTCGGTATCACGTTCAATCTGTTCTAATGATTGACCCGTATGAAGCGCCATAAGTTCATTCATGCGCCCTTTAACTTTCAGAATTTCACGGGCATGAATTTCGATATCGGTCGCCTGGCCCTGGTAGCCGCCCAACGGTTGGTGAATCATCACGCGCGAATTCGGCAGGCAAAAACGTTTACCTTTTGCCCCTGCGGTCAACAAGAAAGCGCCCATCGAGGCCGCCTGGCCCATACAGATGGTGCTGACATCAGGCTTGATAAACTGCATGGTGTCATAGATAGACATCCCGGCAGTGATCACCCCGCCTGGGGAGTTAATGTACAGATAGATATCTTTTTCTGGGTTTTCCGCTTCCAGGAACAGCATCTGCGCCACAATCAGGTTAGCCATGTGGTCTTCAACCTGGCCAGTCAGAAAAATGACGCGTTCCTTAAGTAGACGAGAATAGATATCAAAAGAGCGCTCACCGCGTGAGGTCTGTTCAATGACCATCGGCACCAGCGCCATATGGGGTGCAAAGTTATCTCGTTCGCCGCTGTATGACATTTCCGTCTCCTGGATAAAATTGAAAAAACCTGCTGTACCGATTGTAACCTTATGGACGGATTATCAGCTAGTCCCTGTGTTATGGGTACGGCATCACCATATTTCAAGCATAACAATCTTTTGTTGTTACGCTAACACCGAAAGAGGCTTTTCGCACGGTTCCATGCAAAATTCATGACAAAAAAAAGCCCACCACCTGGCGGTGACGGGCCTTTGTGCGAATTTAGCGCGTTATGCTGCGTAAATTACGCCTGCTGGTTCATCAGCTCGTTGAAAGTGGTTTCTTTTTCAGTCACTTTCGCTTTCGCCAGTACAGCTTCAACAGCCTGTTCTTCCAGAGCAACATTGCGCATGTTGTCCATCAGTTCTTTGTTTTTGCTGTAGAACTCGATAACTTCTTTCGGATCTTCGTACGCAGAAGCCATCTCTTCGATCAGGCCTTTCACGCGCTCTTCGTCAGCTTTCAGCTCGTTGGTGCGGATAACTTCGCCCAGCAGCAGGCCAACAACTACGCGGCGTTTAGCCTGTTCTTCGAACAGTTCGCGCGGCAGTTCCAGAGCTTGTTTTTCGTTGCCACCGAAACGCTGTGCAGCCTGGCGACGCAGAACGTCGATTTCGCTGTCGATCAGCGCAGCCGGTACGTCGATGTCGTTAGCTTTTACCAGACCTTCGATCGCCTGAGACTTAACGCGGTTACGGATGGCGCTCTTCAGCTCGCGCTCCATGTTTTTACGCACTTCAGCGCGCAGACCTTCTACGGAACCATCTTCAACGCCGAAACGTTTGATGAATTCTGCAGTCAGTTCCGGCAGTTCACGCTCTTCAACTTTCTTCAGGTTGATAGCGAATTTCGCTGCTTTACCTTTCAGGTTTTCTGCGTGGTATTCTTCCGGGAAGGTCACGTCGATGGTGAACTCTTCGCCAGCTTTGTGGCCTTTGATACCGTCTTCAAAGCCCGGGATCATACGACCCTGGCCCATCGCCAGTACGAAATCAGACGCTTTACCGCCTTCGAACTCTTCGCCGTCTACAGAACCGGTGAAGTCGATGGTTACGCGGTCTTCTGCTTCAACAGCGCCGTCTTTTTCTTTCCAGGTCGCCTGCTGTTTACGCAGAGTATCCAGCATGCCGTCAACGTCAGCGTCGGTCACTTCAACGATCGGTTTTTCAACTTCGATCGCTTCCAGACCCTGCAGTTCAACTTCCGGATAAACTTCAAACTCTACAGAGTAAGTGAAGTCTTCACCCAGCTTGTATTCGCCCGGAACATAAGTCGGTGCGCCAGCCGGATTGATTTTTTCTTTAATGATGGCGTCAATGAAGTTACGGCTCATCAGGTCACCCAGAACGTCCTGGCGTACAGACGCGCCATAACGCTGAGCAACGATATTCATTGGCACTTTGCCTTTGCGGAAGCCGTCAATACGTACTTTTTTCGCAACGTTGACCAGCTCGCTTTTAACAGCGGTCTCGATGCTGTCAGCAGCGATAGTAATCGTTACACGGCGGCCAAGGCCTTGAGTGGTTTCAACTGAAACTTGCATCTTGTTACCTCAAAAAATCACAGTGCTCGGTCAACTCTTACCCCGCAAGCACAGGTTGTTGGCTTCGCGGAACCGGGATGTTCTTATAATCAATCACATTCCCTGTTACCAGAATCATCCCGAAAGCATTCAAATAGGACGCGGCATTATAGCGGCATCACTTTTATGAGTCGAGAACGGTTATTGCGCGCTGTCGCGTATTTTTTCACAATTCCCGGGCAATTTTCGTCTGAATGCTGGGCAAAAAGCGCAAAATCCAGACAAAACAAAACGGCCCGCAGGCCGTTTTTCATTAAATCTTTAGCAACATACTGGAAAAGCGCCGACAGTTGCAAATGCGTTTTTACGCGATGCTTCCTGCTCCACGACAGGGAGGAGAGGCAAAGACGGTGTCCTGCAACCCTTCCCACTCCTTAATAGTGTAAGTATGCAGAGCCAGCGCATGAACGGTAGTAGAGAGTTCCTCCGCTAAAGTACTGTAAATCATTCGATGACGATTCAGAAAACGTTCACCCGTAAAACGATCGCTGACCAGCACAACTTTAAAATGGCTTTCAGAGCCGGCTGGGACATTGTGACGATAGCTTTCATCCACTACTTCGAGGAATACGGGTTGGAACGCCGCCCTTAATTTTTCTTCTATCCGCTCACGTATCATCATGAAATATCTCCTCCGACAACACTGAGATGTCATCCATCCCTTTAAATACTAGCCGCTTTTACCGTTTCCATTGCAGCTTAACAACAAATATTTAGGTTTCGTCCTGGTTTTTCCGTCAAGCGTATGAAGTTTACTGATTTAAAGATTGAAACACAGGCCTCGCATCAGCGTTTCTTTTACCAGGGGTGATTATTTCGTCAACATGATGAATTTACATGCCTTACCCACTTCCCCTCGCCGTTGGCAATGTTATGATGGCGGGAATTTTTACCAAACACGCTTAAGAGTCTCTGAGAGCCCGAACATGTTCAAAAAAATCCTCTTCCCGTTAGTTGCTCTGTTTATGCTTGCAGGATGCGCAAAACCGCCAACAACTATTGAAGTTTCCCCGACGATTACACTGCCACAGCAGGATCCAAGCCTGATGGGCGTCACCGTAAGCATTAATGGTGCCGATCAGCGTACCGATCAGGCGCTGGCAAAAGTCACCCGCGATAATCAAATCGTTACCCTGACCGCCTCCCGCGATCTGCGTTTCCTGCTGCAAGAAGTGCTGGAAAAACAGATGACCGCGCGTGGTTACATGGTTGGTCCGAATGGCCCGGTTAATCTGCAAATCATCGTTAGCCAACTGTATGCTGACGTGTCCCAGGGCAACGTGCGCTATAACATCGCTACCAAAGCGGATATCGCCATCATCGCTACCGCGCAGAATGGCAACAAAATGACCAAAAACTATCGTGCCAGCTACAACGTTGAAGGTGCGTTCCAGGCCTCCAACAAAAATATCGCCGATGCGGTTAACAGTGTGCTGACCGATACCATCGCTGATATGTCTCAGGACACCAGCATTCACGAATTTATCAAGCAGAACGCGCGTTAATTTCTGCCCTCTGGCCCGGTGCAAACCGGGCCTGTAGACGCCCATGTCCAGTCAATATTTACGTATTTTTCAACAGCCGCGTTCAGCCATATTGCTGATCCTGGGTTTTGCTTCCGGGCTACCGCTCGCCCTGACATCCGGCACCTTACAGGCCTGGATGACGGTCGAGAATATTGATCTCAAAACCATTGGTTTCTTCTCTCTGGTAGGCCAGGCTTACGTTTTTAAATTCCTCTGGTCACCGCTGATGGACCGCTACACGCCCCCATTTTTTGGGCGGCGGCGCGGTTGGCTGCTCGCCACGCAAATCCTGTTATTAGTCGCCATTGCGGCGATGGGTTTTCTCGAACCTGGCACCCAACTCCGCTGGATGGCGGCACTGGCGGTGGTGATCGCTTTTTGCTCGGCCTCCCAGGATATTGTCTTCGATGCGTGGAAAACCGATGTGCTCCCGGCAGAAGAACGTGGTGCGGGCGCGGCAATCAGCGTGCTGGGTTACCGTTTAGGGATGCTGGTTTCCGGCGGCTTAGCCCTGTGGCTGGCAGATAAATGGCTGGGCTGGCAGGGCATGTACTGGTTGATGGCGGCGCTGTTGATCCCTTGTATTATCGCGACGTTGCTTGCACCAGAACCGACCGACACCATTCCTGTGCCAAAAACGCTGGAACAAGCGGTTGTTGCACCTCTGCGAGATTTCTTTGGTCGCAATAATGCCTGGCTTATTTTGCTTCTTATCGTGCTGTATAAGCTGGGCGACGCATTCGCCATGAGCCTGACAACCACGTTTTTGATTCGCGGCGTCGGGTTTGATGCGGGTGAAGTAGGCGTGGTTAACAAAACGCTTGGCTTACTGGCGACCATTGTGGGCGCATTGTACGGTGGGATTTTGATGCAGCGCCTGTCGCTGTTCCGGGCGCTGCTGATTTTCGGCATTTTACAAGGTGCGTCTAACGCTGGTTACTGGCTGCTGTCGATTACTGATAAGCATCTCTACAGCATGGGCGCAGCCGTCTTTTTCGAAAACCTCTGTGGCGGGATGGGCACATCAGCCTTTGTCGCGCTGTTAATGACGCTGTGTAATAAGTCATTTTCCGCAACTCAATTTGCCCTGCTCTCAGCGCTTTCCGCTGTAGGGCGAGTTTATGTCGGCCCCGTGGCGGGTTGGTTTGTTGAAGCACACGGCTGGTCGACATTCTATCTATTCTCCGTCGCCGCTGCCGTACCGGGGCTTATTTTGCTGCTGGTTTGCCGCCAGACGCTTGAATATACACGAGTAAATGACAACTTTATCTCCCGTACCGAATATCCGGCAGGTTATGCCTTTGCCATGTGGACACTGGCGGCGGGCGTCAGCCTGTTGGCCGTGTGGTTACTGCTGTTGACGATGGACGCGCTGGATTTGACGCACTTCTCTTTCCTGCCTGCTCTGCTGGAAGTCGGGGTTTTAGTCGCCCTTTCTGGCGTCGTGCTTGGTGGTTTGCTGGATTATCTGGCGCTACGAAAAACGCATCTGACGTAATCTGTAAATATTATTTAGCTGTAGTAATCACTCGCCGTAATTATTACGGCTAAATAAACATCAGTATCGCTTAATAATATTTGTTCTTTTGTGCGGCTTAGCGTTTGGAAATTATTGACGCAATTTATGAATTCTATTTTTTCTTACACGATTCAGCTAATGAGTCTTTATTTTCCCCCACCCAATTGTCACCATAATGATAATTATTTGTTAAACAATTGTTTTATTCCAGATTGGTTATACCAATTGCCCGTCCAAACTCCTTCTGCACTCCCCTTTCGTTATAACGCCCTTTTGCAACAGCTTCTTAAAATCAACTTGATATGTTTTGCAACATATGTGACCTGACAGCCAAATCCAAGTAACAGGAATTTAATCATGTTTACAGTAATGTAACCTTCCCGTAAAATGCCCACACACTTTAAACGCCACCAGATCCCGTGGAATTGAGGTCGTTAAATGAGACTCAGGAAATACAATAAAAGTTTGGGATGGTTGTCATTATTTGCAGGCACTGTATTGCTCAGTGGCTGTAATTCTGCGCTGTTAGATCCCAAAGGACAGATTGGTCTGGAGCAACGTTCACTGATACTGACGGCATTTGGCCTGATGTTGATTGTCGTTATTCCCGCAATCTTGATGGCTGTTGGTTTCGCCTGGAAGTATCGTGCGAGCAATAAAGATGCTAAGTACAGCCCGAACTGGTCACACTCCAATAAAGTGGAAGCTGTGGTCTGGACGGTACCTATCTTAATCATCATCTTCCTTGCGGTACTGACCTGGAAAACCACTCACGCTCTTGAGCCTAGCAAGCCGCTGGCACACGACGAGAAGCCCATTACCATCGAAGTGGTTTCCATGGACTGGAAATGGTTCTTCATCTACCCGGAACAGGGCATTGCTACCGTGAATGAAATCGCTTTCCCGGCGAACACTCCGGTGTACTTCAAAGTGACCTCCAACTCCGTGATGAACTCCTTCTTCATTCCGCGTCTGGGTAGCCAGATTTATGCCATGGCCGGTATGCAGACTCGCCTGCATCTGATCGCCAACGAACCCGGTACTTATGACGGTATCTCCGCCAGCTACAGCGGGCCGGGCTTCTCAGGCATGAAGTTCAAAGCTATTGCAACACCGGATCGCGCCGAATTCGACCAATGGGTCGCAAAAGCGAAACAGTCGCCGAACACCATGTCTGACATGGCTGCGTTCGAAAAACTGGCCGCGCCTAGCGAATACAACCAGGTGGAATATTTCTCCAACGTGAAACCAGACTTGTTTGCCGATGTGATTAACAAGTTTATGGCTCACGGTAAGAGCATGGACATGACCCAGCCAGAAGGTGAGCACAGTGCACACGAAGGTATGGAAGGCATGGACATGAGCCACGCGGAATCCGCCCATTAAAGGGGTTGAGGAAGAATAAAGATGTTCGGAAAATTATCACTTGATGCAGTCCCGTTCCATGAACCTATCGTCATGGTTACGATCGCTGGCATTATTTTGGGAGGTCTGGCGCTCGTTGGCCTGATCACTTACTTCGGTAAGTGGACCTACCTGTGGAAAGAGTGGCTGACCTCCGTCGACCATAAACGCCTCGGTATCATGTATATCATCGTGGCGATTGTGATGTTGCTGCGTGGTTTTGCTGACGCCATTATGATGCGTAGCCAGCAGGCTCTTGCCTCGGCGGGCGAAGCGGGCTTCCTGCCACCTCACCACTACGATCAGATCTTCACCGCGCACGGCGTGATTATGATCTTCTTCGTGGCGATGCCTTTCGTTATCGGTCTGATGAACCTGGTGGTTCCGCTGCAGATCGGCGCGCGTGACGTTGCGTTCCCGTTCCTCAACAACTTAAGCTTCTGGTTTACTGTTGTTGGTGTGATTCTGGTTAACGTTTCTCTCGGCGTGGGCGAATTTGCGCAGACCGGCTGGCTGGCCTATCCACCGCTATCGGGAATAGAGTACAGTCCGGGAGTCGGTGTCGATTACTGGATATGGAGTCTCCAGCTATCCGGTATAGGTACGACGCTTACCGGTATCAACTTCTTCGTTACCATTCTGAAGATGCGCGCACCGGGCATGACCATGTTCAAGATGCCAGTATTTACCTGGGCATCACTGTGCGCGAACGTACTGATTATTGCTTCCTTCCCAATTCTGACGGTTACCGTCGCGTTGTTGACCCTGGATCGCTATCTGGGCACCCATTTCTTTACCAACGATATGGGTGGCAACATGATGATGTACATCAACCTGATTTGGGCCTGGGGCCACCCGGAAGTTTACATCCTGATCCTGCCTGTTTTCGGTGTGTTCTCCGAAATTGCGGCAACCTTCTCGCGTAAACGTCTGTTTGGTTATACCTCGCTGGTATGGGCAACCGTCTGTATCACCGTGCTGTCGTTCATCGTTTGGCTGCACCACTTCTTTACGATGGGTGCGGGCGCGAACGTAAACGCCTTCTTTGGTATCACCACAATGATTATCGCCATCCCGACCGGGGTGAAGATCTTCAACTGGCTGTTCACCATGTATCAGGGCCGCATCGTGTTCCATTCTGCGATGCTGTGGACCATCGGTTTTATCGTCACTTTCTCGGTGGGCGGGATGACTGGCGTGCTGCTGGCAGTACCGGGCGCGGACTTCGTTCTGCATAACAGCCTGTTCCTGATTGCGCACTTCCATAACGTGATCATCGGCGGCGTGGTCTTCGGCTGCTTCGCAGGGATGACCTACTGGTGGCCTAAAGCCTTCGGTTTCAAACTGAATGAAACCTGGGGTAAACGCGCGTTCTGGTTCTGGATCATCGGCTTCTTCGTTGCCTTTATGCCGCTGTATGCGCTGGGCTTCATGGGCATGACCCGTCGTTTGAGCCAGCAGATTGACCCGCAGTTCCACACCATGCTGATGATTGCAGCTAGCGGTGCAGTACTGATTGCGCTGGGTATTCTCTGCCTCGTTATTCAGATGTACGTTTCTATTCGCGACCGCGACCAGAACCGTGACCTGACTGGCGACCCGTGGGGTGGCCGTACGCTGGAGTGGGCAACCTCTTCCCCGCCTCCGTTCTATAACTTTGCCGTTGTGCCGCACGTTCACGAGCGTGATGCATTCTGGGAAATGAAAGAGAAAGGCGAAGCGTATAAAAAGCCTGACCACTATGAAGAAATTCATATGCCGAAAAACAGCGGTGCAGGTATCGTCATTGCAGCTTTCTCCACCATCTTCGGTTTCGCCATGATCTGGCATATCTGGTGGCTGGCGATTGTTGGCTTCGCAGGCATGATCATCACCTGGATCGTGAAAAGCTTCGACGAGGACGTGGATTACTACGTGCCGGTGGCAGAAATCGAAAAACTGGAAAACCAGCATTTCGATGAGATTACTAAGGCAGGGCTGAAAAATGGCAACTGATACTTTGACGCACGCGACTGCCCACGCGCACGAACACGGGCACCACGATGCAGGCGGAACCAAAATCTTCGGATTTTGGATCTACCTGATGAGCGACTGCATTCTGTTCTCAATCTTGTTTGCTACCTATGCCGTTCTGGTGAACGGCACCGCAGGCGGCCCGACAGGTAAGGACATTTTCGAACTGCCGTTCGTTCTGGTTGAAACTTTCTTGCTGTTGTTCAGCTCCATCACCTACGGCATGGCGGCTATCGCCATGTACAAAAACAACAAAAGCCAGGTTATCTCCTGGCTGGCGTTGACCTGGTTGTTTGGTGCCGGATTTATCGGGATGGAAATCTACGAATTCCATCACCTGATTGTTAACGGCATGGGTCCGGATCGCAGCGGCTTCCTGTCAGCGTTCTTTGCGCTGGTCGGCACGCACGGTCTGCACGTCACTTCCGGTCTTATCTGGATGGCGGTGCTGATGGTACAAATCGCTCGTCGCGGCCTGACCAGCACTAACCGTACCCGCATCATGTGCCTGAGCCTGTTCTGGCACTTCCTGGATGTGGTTTGGATCTGTGTGTTCACTGTTGTTTATCTGATGGGGGCGATGTAATGAGTCATTCTACCGATCACAGCGGCGCGTCCCATGGCAGCGTAAAAACCTACATGACAGGCTTTATCCTGTCGATCATTCTGACGGTGATTCCGTTCTGGATGGTGATGACAGGGGCTGCCTCTCCGGCCGTAATTCTGGGAACAATCCTGGCAATGGCAGTGGTACAGGTTCTGGTGCATCTGGTGTGCTTCCTGCACATGAATACCAAATCAGATGAAGGCTGGAACATGACGGCGTTTGTCTTCACCGTGCTAATCATCGCTATCCTGGTTGTAGGCTCCATCTGGATTATGTGGAACCTCAACTACAACATGATGATGCACTAAGAGCGGCGGTTATGATGTTTAAGCAATACCTGCAAGTAACGAAACCAGGCATCATCTTTGGCAACCTGATCTCGGTGATTGGGGGATTCCTGCTGGCCTCAAAGGGCAGCATTGATTATCCCCTGTTTATCTACACGCTGGTTGGGGTGTCACTGGTTGTGGCGTCGGGTTGTGTGTTTAACAACTACATCGACAGGGATATCGACAGAAAGATGGAAAGGACGAAGAATCGGGTGCTGGTTAAAGGCCTGATCTCTCCTGCTGTCTCGCTGGTGTACGCCACCTTGCTGGGTATTGCTGGCTTTATGCTGCTGTGGTTTGGCGCGAATCCGCTGGCCTGCTGGCTGGGGGTGATGGGCTTTGTGGTTTATGTCGGCGTCTATAGCCTGTACATGAAACGCCACTCAGTCTACGGCACATTGATTGGTTCGCTCTCCGGCGCTGCGCCGCCGGTGATTGGCTACTGTGCAGTAACCGGCGAGTTCGATAGCGGCGCAGCGATCCTGCTGGCTATCTTCAGCCTGTGGCAGATGCCTCACTCCTATGCCATCGCCATTTTCCGCTTTAAGGATTACCAGGCGGCAAACATTCCGGTATTGCCAGTGGTAAAAGGCATTTCGGTGGCGAAGAATCACATCACGCTGTATATCATCGCCTTTGCCGTTGCCACGCTGATGCTCTCTCTTGGCGGTTACGCTGGATATAAATATCTGGTGGTCGCCGCGGCGGTTAGCGTCTGGTGGTTAGGTATGGCTCTGCGCGGTTATAAAGTTGCTGATGACAGAATCTGGGCGCGCAAGCTGTTCGGCTTCTCTATCATCGCCATCACTGCCCTCTCGGTGATGATGTCCGTTGATTTTATGGTACCGGACTCGCATACGCTGCTGGCTGCTGTGTGGTAACAAAACCTCTCTATTAAAAAGGTGCTACGGCACCTTTTTTATTGTCTGAGATCAGAGATACGGCTAATAACCGTATGTCTTGACAGAGTGAGCAGATGAACATAAATTAATCATACGGTTGATAGCCGTATTATGTATGAGATCGACTCCCTACGATTTCATTCAGTTAATCAAAGAGGTCATAATGCCTGGAAAAACAGCCACTCTACCCGATGTCGATAAAACGCTGAAAAATGCGCGGGTCGAACTCAAAACTAGTCCCGACGCCAAAAACAAACTTCGTGAAGCTGCGCAAGCCGTTGGGGTAGATTTAAGCGCTTTTATTTTGAGCGCTGCTATGGAACGCGCCGAAAGTGTGCTTGATAACCAACGTCGCCGTGAGCTTTCGAATCAAAGCTGGGAACTGATGAACCAACTCATCGCTGAACCTGCTCAACCGACGCTCGCCCTCAAGGCGTTAATGAAAAGGAAAAACAGCGATGGTCGACAAGCATGAAGAGATTACTCTGCCCATAGTCCTCTCCTGTAATTATCAGTCTGATATTACTTATCCTGGGCAAAAACAGTTTGATTGCGGTAACCCTGTTATCGATAAATTTGTACGCGCATCGCTAAAGAAAAGTGTGCGTAATAGCGACTGTGCGGCTAAAGCACTTATTGACAGACAAAGTGGTGAACTGATCGGCATCTGTACTTTTACGGCATATTCGCTGGAAAAACAACGCGTTTCTGGCGTCCTTCAGGGTTCACAACCTTCAGAAATTGGTGTTGTCAGATTAGTCATGTTGGGGGTAGCACGGAAGTATCAAAAGCGGGGCTTTGGTCAGGACCTACTATGTGATTTTTTTGAACATGTAAAAATAATTCACCAGGCATTACCAATTAAAGGGGTTTATCTTGATGCTGACCCTGCCGCCATTAATTTTTATGCTCGTCTCGGCTTTGTTCAGCTTTCAGCGACACCAAATGCTTTTGGTGCTGTACCTATGTTTTTGGCGATTCAGCATATTCTCGCGGCTTAGATTATTATCGCCACCCGCCAGGGCAAGTTTTGCCTCAGCCGGGGGCTGAGCAGCGTTACCACTTTTGTTCAATTGCCCCCGCTTTCAGCAACTCCACATCCTTGCCGTTAATGGTTGCCGTTGCGGCAACGATTGTGGTCCTTACAGTTGCACAAGATTTTCGCTCAAATTCCGGTTTATAAAGAATAAGAGACGAATTACTGGTAAATGAACCAAATAGGTAATCAGTAAAGCTAATATTCAGCCGGTTTAAACCGAAAGGCGCGAAGCCAACCGTTTGGTTAATCTCCTTACCGGATGGGCGACGAATGCTGAATGTCACGCGAAGATTGGCCACTTCGCCTAATTTATTGGTGGTGGCGAAGAGGCTATCCATGCAGGAAAAACCTTTATCTAAAAAATTATCTCGCATCCCAGAACGGGTAACCGTAATCACGGGTAACGTATTGTCAACCGTTTTTCTGTCAATCATGTCTTTTCGACAAGTAGCCAGAAAGTCTTCTGGGCCACCATAAATGTGGACACCTTTATCAAGATATTCCTTCGCTTTCTTACAATCTACCTCAACATACTGACCATTGGCGTACATAATGCCCAACCTGGACCATGCTAAATTCACACCGTGCTGCGCGGCCTGATTAAATAGTGCATACGCTTTGGCATAATCCACCCGCACCTGCTCACCGTCGTAGTAGATACCCCCCAGCGCTAACGGAGCTTCTCTGTCACCTTGTTTAGCCGCTAACTCGAACCATTTAATCGCTTCCTGAACATCAGGTTTGGTATCATAACGAGGCTGATAATATTCCCAGCCTAACAGGCTCTGCGCGTCGATATCTCCCGATTCAGCCATTTTATGCAGTGTATTTATAACATCGGGAGCAGGTTTACCACCATATATGCTGTCATACAATTCATGCGCTTTCTCGCTGGCCACCACGCTTGGTGAAACTATCAGCATTACAGAAAATAATATTCTTTTAGTTAACATGTATACCTTTATGTCCTCACTGTCATATATTTCCATAATAATTAACCACCAAATATCCATTTAATGAATAAATACAGTGCCATAAAGGTCCAAGTAATAAGCACACATTTAGCCTGAAACATTATCATCCATGTCACCAAATCGTTTATTTAGTGAGATAAAACTAGCATATTCGTAAGATAAAAAATGCACATAGCAATCAAGAAATGATATTATTACTTTTTTGATGTAAAACTATTTAGTTTTAAAATTCATTTTTTCAACATATAGAGCATTCATTTTATGAATGCAAAAAAACATACCTGACACACAAATTACTCTCCTCTGTAATATTTTCTCATTAACACTCTGTTTACCCAACATGCGCTCCGCACTACACTATGTGGGCATTTTTTTAAGGGGTGGTAATGAACGATTATAAAATGACGCCAGGTGAGAGGCGCGCGACCTGGGGTTTAGGGACCGTATTCTCGTTGCGCATGCTGGGCATGTTTATGGTTCTGCCGGTTCTGACCACGTACGGCATGGCTCTGCAAGGTGCCAGCGAAGCATTAATCGGTATTGCCATTGGTATTTATGGTCTGACTCAGGCCGTTTTTCAGATTCCGTTTGGCCTGCTTTCCGACCGCATTGGTCGCAAACCATTAATTGTCGGTGGGCTGGCGGTGTTTGCCGCCGGTAGCGTTATCGCTGCGCTTTCCGACTCCATCTGGGGAATTATTCTGGGCCGGGCGCTACAAGGCTCTGGAGCAATTGCCGCCGCCGTTATGGCGCTGCTTTCCGATCTCACGCGCGAACAAAACCGCACCAAAGCGATGGCGTTTATCGGCGTGAGCTTTGGCATTACCTTTGCCATTGCGATGGTGCTTGGCCCGATCATCACTCACAAACTTGGGCTGCACGCGCTGTTCTGGATGATCGCTATTCTGGCAACAACCGGCATTGCGTTGACCATTTGGGTTGTGCCCAACAGTAGCACTCACGTACTTAATCGTGAGTCCGGAATGGTGAAAGGCAGTTTCAGTAAAGTGCTGGCGGAACCGCGGCTGCTAAAACTCAACTTTGGCATTATGTGTCTGCACATGCTTCTGATGTCTACGTTTGTTGCCCTGCCCGGACAGCTAGCTGATGCGGGGTTCCCGGCGGCTGAACACTGGAAGGTCTATCTGGCGACGATGTTAATCGCCTTTGGCTCGGTCGTGCCTTTCATTATCTACGCTGAAGTTAAGCGCAAAATGAAGCAAGTCTTTGTCTTCTGCGTCGGGTTGATCGTGGTTGCGGAAATTGTGTTGTGGAACGCACAAACGCAGTTCTGGCAACTGGTGGTCGGCGTGCAGCTTTTCTTTGTGGCGTTTAATTTGATGGAAGCCCTTCTGCCCTCACTTATCAGTAAAGAGTCGCCAGCAGGTTACAAAGGTACGGCGATGGGTGTCTACTCCACCAGCCAGTTTCTTGGCGTGGCGATTGGCGGTTCGCTGGGCGGCTGGATTGACGGCATGTTTGACGGTCAGGGGGTATTTCTCGCTGGCGCAATGCTGGCCGCAGTGTGGCTGGCAGTCGCCAGTACCATGAAAGAACCGCCGTATGTCAGCAGTTTGCGCATTGAAATCCCGGCGGACATTGCCGCAAACGAAGCGTTAAAAGTGCGTTTGCTGGAAACTGAAGGCATCAAAGAAGTGTTGATTGCAGAAGAAGAACATTCAGCTTATGTGAAAATCGACAGCAAAGTGACGAATCGCTTTGAGATAGAACAGGCAATTCGTCAGGCATAAAAAACGCGGCGAATTGCCTGCTGCGCTACGCTTATCAGGCCTACAAAGTTTCTGAATTACAAACCTTTGTAGGCCGAATCAGGCGTTCATGCCGCATCTGACATGAACAAAACGCACATAGTCGCGATTAATCGCGGAAGTTTTTGAACTGGAACGGCTGACCGAGATCGCCACCACGTACCATCGCCATGACAGCCTGCAAATCATCACGAGATTTGCCCGTTACGCGGATTTCATCGCCCTGAATTTGCGCCTGCACTTTCAGTTTGCTGTCTTTGATCATCTTGACGATTTTCTTCTGGGTCGCGCTCTCAATGCCCTGTTTCAGTTTCGCTTCCACAAACCAGGTTTTACCGCTATGAACGATATTCTCCGGTACATCCAGCGAACTGCCTTCAATGCCGCGCTTCAGCAGCTTGGCACGCAGAATATCCAGCAACTGATTGACCTGGAAATCGGACTCGCTCAACACTTTGATGGTTTTGCTGGCGTCGTTCAGCTCAAATGAGGCTTCAACGTTACGGAAGTCAAAACGGGACTCCACTTCGCGGCTCGCGTTATCGACCGCGTTACGTGCTTCCTGAAGATCAACTTCAGAGACAATATCGAAAGATGGCATCTTTTCCTCTCCCTTCATTTTTGATGCGAAGCATAATACCCGCAAAGTTAAATAACCGACAGTCCTGCACCAGGACGTATCCCTTAATTGTGCATAGTCGCAACAGCATGCACAATTAAGGGATAGCCTTATTGAACACCCGGAGTGGTTGCGGGTGAGGAGGAACAATGAAAATTACCGTATTGGGATGCGGTGCCTTAGGGCAATTATGGCTTACAGCACTTTGCAAACAGGGTCATGAAGTTCAGGGCTGGCTGCGCGTACCGCAACCTTATTGTAGCGTGAATCTGGTTGAGACAGATGGTTCGATATTTAACGAATCGCTGACCGCCAACGATCCCGATTTTCTTGCCACCAGCGATCTGCTCCTGGTGACGCTGAAAGCATGGCAGGTTTACGATGCCGTCAAAAGCCTCGCGTCCACACTGCCTGTAACCACGCCAATACTGTTAATTCACAACGGCATGGGCACCATCGAAGAGTTGCAAAACATTCAGCAGCCATTACTGATGGGCACCACCACCCATGCCGCCCGCCGCGACGGCAATGTCATTATTCATGTGGCAAACGGAATCACGCATATTGGTCCGGCACGGCAACAGGATGGCGATTACAGTTATCTGGCGGATATTTTGCAAACCGTGTTGCCTGACGTTGCCTGGCATAACAATATTCGCGCCGAGCTGTGGCGCAAGCTGGCCGTCAACTGTGTGATTAATCCACTGACCGCCATCTGGAATTGCCCGAATGGTGAATTACGTCATCATCCGCAAGAAATTATGCAGATATGCGAAGAAGTCGCGGCAGTGATCGAGCGCGAAGGGCATCATACTTCAGCAGAAGATTTGCGTGATTACGTGATGCAGGTGATTGATGCCACAGCGGAAAATATCTCGTCGATGTTGCAGGATATCCGCGCGCTGCGCCACACCGAAATCGACTATATCAATGGTTTTCTCTTACGCCGCGCCCGCGCGCATGGGATTGCCGTACCGGAAAACACCCGCCTGTTTGAAATGGTAAAAAGAAAGGAGAGTGAATATGAGCGCATCGGCACTGGTTTGCCTCGCCCCTGGTAGTGAAGAGACTGAAGCCGTCACCACTATCGATCTGCTGGTTCGCGGCGGTATCAAAGTCACCACTGCCAGCGTCGCCAGCGATGGCAACCTGGCCATTACCTGCTCGCGCGGCGTGAAGCTGCTGGCGGATGCGCCGCTGGTCGAGGTGGCTGATGGCGAATATGACGTGATCGTACTGCCTGGTGGCATTAAAGGCGCAGAGTGTTTTCGCGATAGTACCCTGCTGGTTGAAACCGTTAAACAGTTCCACCGTTCCGGGCGTATCGTCGCGGCTATTTGCGCCGCGCCAGCCACCGTGCTGGTGCCGCACGATATCTTCCCGATTGGTAATATGACCGGCTTCCCGACGCTGAAAGACAAAATTCCCGCTGAACAATGGCAGGACAAGCGCGTCGTCTGGGATGCACGGGTAAAATTGCTGACCAGCCAGGGGCCGGGGACAGCTATCGACTTTGGTCTGAAAATTATCGACCTGCTGGTTGGGCGCGAGAAAGCCCATGAAGTGGCATCACAACTGGTGATGGCGGCAGGGATTTATAATTATTACGAGTAGTGTCGGATGCGGTAAGCGTCGCATCTGACCAGATGCGACGTTACAACCACAAATTACGGGCGATATACCTTCACATTGTTAAAGCCCTGCTCGCGCAGATAGAGCGCCTGCAGACGGCTCATCACCCCGCGCTCACACCACAGTAGCCAGGTTCTGTTCTGGTCGAGATCGCCAAACTTGGTGCTCAGTTTATAGAACGGCAGAGAAACTACATCAATCCCTTCGACTTTCAGTGGCTTATCTTCCTGTTCATCGATAGAACGGATATCGAGGATCACGTCGTTCGGGCCGAAGCCATTGACGGTTTCCACTTCCACCACTTCCTGCTCGGTCTGCTGGGCGATTTCGCGGATATCAACGTTATTCGCTTCTTCAACCACTTTATCGAGAATGCTGAAGTCGAATTTCTCTTCTTCCGCTTCAATCTTCGACTTAACCGCTTTCACCGTCGGGCTTTTGGAGATAACACCGCAATATTCCGGCATCGTGCGAGCAAAGTCTTCGGTGCCAATCTGGCGAGCCAGGTTGATGATGTGCTCTTTGTCGTAAGAAATCAGCGGACGCAGGATCAGCGTATCGGAGACGTTATCAATCAGGCGCAGGTTGGTCAGCGTCTGACTGGACACCTGGCCGAGCGCTTCGCCGGTGACCAGCGCCTGTACGCCGTAACGTTCAGCCACTTTAGACGCGGCACGCACCATCATACGTTTGAGGATAACGCCCATCTGACCGTCGTCGATTTTCTCGAGAATTTCCCCGACGACCGGTTCGAAATTAATAGCGACAAAACGCACGCGGTGGGAGCTGCCAAAACGGTTCCACAGATAATGCGCCACCTGACGCACGCCAATTTCATGCGCCGCGCCGCCAAGGTTAAAGAAACAGTAATGCACGCGGCAGCCGCGACGCATCAACATATAACTGGAAACACCGGAGTCGAAACCACCGGAAATGAGCGACAGCACATCTTCCTGGGTGCCGATCGGGAAACCGCCAATACCTTCGTAGCGGCCTTTAATCAGCAGGAGACGATCGTCTTCCACTTCCAGATGGACAGTCACTTCCGGATTGGTCAGCTTCACGCGCGCGGACTCAATATGCTGATTTAAACCGCCGCCGACGTAACGTTCCACATCAATCGAGCTAAAATCATGTTTGCCACGGCGCTTCACGCGTACGCAGAAGGTTTTGCCTTCCAGCTGATCGCGATACTGAACCAACGCTTTCTCAAAAATATCGTGCATGTCGGTAAACGGCACGTCTTCGACTTCGAGAATATGGTGGATACCCGGAATACGGGTCAGGGCGTCGCGAATAGCCAGACGCTGGTTTTCATCTTTTGCGCGAACTTCGATGTTATCCCAGTGGCGGACGACAGCGAGCGTCTCATCATAGTGCTTTAAAACGTTACGAATGTTCCCGGTAAGGATTTTTATAAAGCGCAAGCGCACAGATTGGCTTTTGATGGTGATTTCCGGGAACAATTTAATGATAAACTTCATGGCGGCAATGGTTCGTTGGCAAGCCTTAAGCGACTTGTATAGGGAAAAATACAGCAGCCCACACCTGCGGCTGCATCCAGGCGCGGAAGTATACCACTAACATCGCTTTGCTGCGCACATCACCTTACCATTGCGCGTTATTTGCTATTTGCCCTGAGTCCGTTACCATGACGGGGCGAAAAATATTGAGAGTCAGACATTCATTATGCCGAAGAAAAATGAGGCTCCCGCCAGCTTTGAAAAGGCGCTGAGCGAGCTGGAACAGATTGTAACCCGTCTGGAAAGTGGCGACCTGCCGCTGGAAGAGGCGCTGAACGAGTTCGAACGCGGCGTGCAGCTGGCACGTCAGGGGCAGGCCAAATTACAACAAGCCGAACAGCGCGTACAAATTCTGCTGTCTGACAATGAAGACGCCTCTCTAACCCCTTTTACACCGGACAATGAGTAATGGACTTTCCGCAGCAACTCGAAGCCTGCGTTAAGCAGGCCAACCAGGCGCTGAGCCGTTTTATCGCCCCACTGCCCTTTCAGAACACTCCCGTGGTCGAAACCATGCAGTATGGCGCATTATTAGGTGGTAAGCGTCTGCGACCCTTCCTGGTTTATGCCACCGGTCATATGTTTGGCGTTAGCACAAACACGCTGGACGCACCCGCTGCCGCCGTAGAGTGTATCCACGCTTACTCATTAATTCATGATGATTTACCGGCGATGGATGATGACGATCTGCGTCGCGGTTTGCCGACCTGCCATGTGAAGTTTGGCGAAGCAAACGCGATTCTCGCTGGCGACGCTTTACAAACGCTGGCGTTCTCGATTCTAAGCGATGCCAATATGCCGGAAGTGTCGGATCGCGACAGAATTTCGATGATTTCTGAACTGGCGAGCGCCAGCGGTATTGCCGGAATGTGCGGTGGTCAGGCATTAGATTTAGACGCGGAAGGCAAACACGTACCTCTGGACGCGCTTGAGCGTATTCATCGTCATAAAACCGGCGCATTGATTCGCGCCGCCGTTCGCCTTGGTGCATTAAGCGCCGGAGATAAAGGGCGTCGTGCTCTGCCAGTACTCGACAAGTACGCAGAGAGCATCGGCCTTGCCTTCCAGGTTCAGGATGACATCCTGGATGTGGTAGGAGATACTGCAACGTTGGGAAAACGCCAGGGTGCCGACCAGCAACTTGGTAAAAGTACCTACCCTGCACTTCTGGGTCTTGAGCAAGCCCGGAAGAAAGCCCGGGATCTGATCGACGATGCCCGCCAGTCGCTGAAACAACTGGCTGAACAATCACTCGATACCTCGGCACTGGAAGCGCTAGCGGACTACATCATCCAGCGTAATAAATAAACAATAAGTATTAATAGGCCCCTGATGAGTTTTGATATTGCCAAATACCCGACCCTGGCACTGGTCGACTCCACCCAGGAGTTACGACTGTTGCCGAAAGAGAGTTTACCGAAACTCTGCGACGAACTGCGCCGCTATTTACTCGACAGCGTGAGCCGTTCCAGCGGGCACTTCGCCTCCGGGCTGGGCACGGTCGAACTGACCGTGGCGCTGCACTATGTCTACAACACCCCGTTTGACCAATTGATTTGGGATGTGGGGCATCAGGCTTATCCGCATAAAATTTTGACCGGACGCCGCGACAAAATCGGCACCATCCGTCAGAAAGGCGGCCTGCACCCGTTCCCGTGGCGCGGCGAAAGCGAATATGACGTATTAAGCGTCGGGCATTCATCAACCTCCATCAGTGCCGGAATTGGTATTGCGGTTGCTGCCGAGAAAGAAGGCAAAAATCGCCGTACCGTCTGTGTAATCGGCGATGGCGCGATTACCGCAGGCATGGCGTTTGAAGCGATGAATCACGCGGGCGATATCCGTCCTGATATGCTGGTGGTCCTCAACGACAACGAAATGTCGATTTCCGAAAATGTCGGCGCGCTCAACAACCATCTGGCGCAGCTGCTTTCCGGTAAGCTTTACTCTTCACTGCGCGAAGGCGGGAAAAAAGTTTTCTCTGGCGTGCCACCCATTAAAGAGCTACTCAAACGTACCGAAGAACATATTAAAGGCATGGTAGTCCCTGGCACGTTGTTTGAAGAGCTGGGCTTTAACTACATCGGCCCGGTTGACGGTCACGATGTGCTGGGGCTTATCACCACGCTGAAGAACATGCGTGACCTGAAAGGCCCGCAGTTCCTGCATATCATGACCAAAAAAGGTCGTGGTTATGAACCGGCAGAAAAAGACCCAATCACTTTCCACGCCGTGCCTAAATTTGATCCCTCCAGCGGTTGTTTGCCGAAAAGTAGCGGCGGTTTGCCGAGCTATTCAAAAATCTTTGGCGACTGGTTGTGCGAAACGGCAGCGAAAGACAACAAGCTGATGGCGATTACTCCGGCGATGCGTGAAGGTTCCGGTATGGTCGAGTTTTCTCGTAAATTCCCGGATCGCTATTTTGATGTAGCGATTGCCGAGCAACACGCAGTGACCTTTGCTGCGGGACTGGCCATTGGTGGATACAAACCCATTGTCGCGATCTACTCCACCTTCCTGCAACGCGCCTATGATCAGGTGCTGCATGACGTGGCAATTCAAAAACTCCCGGTCCTGTTCGCCATCGACCGCGCGGGCATTGTTGGTGCTGACGGTCAAACCCATCAGGGTGCTTTTGATCTCTCTTACCTGCGCTGCATACCGGAAATGGTCATTATGACCCCGAGCGATGAAAACGAATGTCGCCAGATGCTCTATACCGGCTATCACTATAACGATGGCCCGTCAGCGGTGCGCTACCCGCGTGGCAACGCGGTAGGCGTGGAGCTGACGCCGCTGGAAAAACTGCCAATTGGCAAAGGCATTGTGAAGCGTCGTGGCGAGAAACTGGCGATCCTTAACTTTGGTACGCTGATGCCAGACGCGGCGAAAGTCGCTGAATCGCTGAACGCCACGCTGGTCGATATGCGTTTTGTGAAACCGCTTGATGAAGCGTTAATTCTGGAAATGGCCGCCAGCCATGAAGCGCTGGTCACCGTAGAAGAAAACGCCATTATGGGCGGCGCAGGTAGCGGAGTGAACGAAGTGCTGATGGCCCATCGTAAACCAGTACCCGTGCTGAACATTGGTCTGCCGGACTTCTTTATTCCGCAAGGAACTCAGGAAGAAATGCGCGCCGAACTCGGCCTCGATGCCGCCGGTATGGAAGCCAAAATCAAGGCCTGGCTGGCATAATCCCTACTCCACTCCTGCTATGCTTAACAAATTATTCATAGACTCTAAATAATTCGAGTTGCAGGAAGGCGGCAAACGAGTGAAGCCCCAGGAGCTTACATAAGTAAGTGACTGGGGTGAACGAATGCAGCCGCAGCGCATGCAACTTGAAGTATGACGAGTATGGCAGGAGTGGCAGCATGCAATACAACCCCTTAGGAAAAACCGACCTTCGCGTTTCCCGACTTTGCCTCGGCTGTATGACCTTTGGCGAGCCAGATCGTGGTAATCACGCATGGACACTGCCGGAAGAGAGTAGCCGTCCCATCATTAAACGCGCGCTGGAAGGCGGCATAAATTTCTTTGATACCGCCAATAGCTATTCCGATGGCAGCAGCGAAGAGATCGTTGGTCGCGCACTGCGGGATTTCGCCCGTCGTGAAGACGTGGTCGTTGCCACCAAAGTGTTCCATCGCGTTGGTGATTTACCGGAAGGATTATCCCGTGCACAAATTTTGCGCTCTATCGACGACAGCCTGCGCCGTCTCGGCATGGATTATGTCGATATCCTGCAAATTCATCGCTGGGATTACAACACGCCGATCGAAGAGACGCTGGAAGCCCTCAACGACGTGGTAAAAGCCGGGAAAGCGCGTTATATCGGCGCGTCATCAATGCACGCTTCGCAGTTTGCTCAGGCACTGGAACTCCAAAAACAGCACGGCTGGGCGCAGTTTGTCAGTATGCAGGATCACTACAATCTGATTTATCGCGAAGAAGAGCGCGAGATGCTGCCTCTGTGTTATCAGGAGGGCGTGGCGGTGATTCCATGGAGCCCGTTGGCGAGGGGCCGTCTGACGCGTCCGTGGGGAGAAACTACCGCACGACTGGTGTCTGATGAGGTGGGGAAAAATCTCTATAAAGAAAGCGATGAAAATGACGCGCAGATCGCAGAGCGGTTAACGGGCGTCAGTGAAGAACTCGGTGCAACACGAGCACAAGTTGCGCTGGCCTGGTTGTTGAGTAAACCGGGCATTGCCGCACCGATTATCGGTACATCGCGGGAAGAACAGCTTGATGAGCTGCTGAACGCGGTGGATATCACTTTGAAGCCGGAACAGATTGCCGAACTGGAAACGCCGTATAAACCGCATCCGGTAGTAGGATTTAAATAAGAGTCCAGGCCTGATGAGACGCAACAAGCGTCACATCAGGCATCGGTGCACAACTACGACAGAATGCCCAGCGGCCAGTGATGACCAATAAAGTACAGGATGCCAGCGGAGATCACCCCGGCGACAATATCATCTATCATGATCCCCATGCCGCCATGCACATTGCGATCAAACCAGCGGATCGGCCACGGTTTCCACATATCCAGAATACGGAAAATCACAAACCCGGCGGCAACCCACTGCCAGTCATTGGTCGGCAGCGCCATGAGCGTGATCCACATACCAATAAATTCGTCCCAGACAATGCTGCCGTGATCGTGCACGCCCATATCTTTCGCCGTTTGATGACAAAGATAGACGCCGATACAGATCCCCAGCATCACCACCAGCGAGTAGAGCTGCCAGGGCAAAAAGGTCATCAGATACCAGAACGGAATCGCTGCCAGCGAGCCCATCGTCCCAGGAACGATCGGGCTTAATCCACTTCCGAATCCGACAGCAAGTAGATGCCACGGATTACTCATCTTCAGGCGACTTTTCGCGACATCTTTATGGCGTGGCAAAATGGTCATATCCTTTCCAGTCTAACGTAACAGGTTCGCCGTCACGAATAAAACAAAGCCCTTCGATATCGGCGGTCATTTGCCCGATACAGGTAAACGGTACGCCCAGGTGTCCGAGAGCCACATCCAGCGCTCCACGGTTCAGTTCCGGCACCGTGAAACACAACTCGTAATCTTCACCGCCAGAGAGCGCCCAGCGCAGCGCCTGTTCCGGTTCAACATGGCGAGAAAGCGCATCAGAAAACGGCAGCAATGCCAGGTCAATACGTGCGCCGCAGTCGCTGGCTTTCACGATATGCCCGAGATCGGAAATCAGACCGTCAGAGAGATCGATAGCTGAATTTGCCAGATCGCGCAGTGCCTGCCCCTGTAAAATACGCGGCGATGGACGGAGATGACGTTTGATCAAGTAGTCAGCATCTTTAGCATCGGCAACCTGCAAACGGTTTTGCAAAATCGCCAGCCCGGCGGCGCTATCGCCCGGTGTACCGGTCACATAGATCCAGTCACCCGGTTTCGCCCCAGAGCGCGTTAAGGCTCGTCCCATCGGAACAAAGCCGTGGATACCCAACGTCATTGATAATGGCCCACGCGTGGTATCGCCGCCAATGAGTTGCATATCGTAATAATTGAGAAGATCAAACAAACTGTCGCTGAAGGACTCAAGCCACGCTTCGTCTACGTCCGGTAAGGTTAATGCCAGCGTCAGCCAGGCCGGATCGGCCCCCATCGCTGCCAGATCGCTTAGGTTCACCGCCAGTGCTTTATAAGCCAGATCAGCAGGATCGATATCAGGGAGGAAATGGTTACCCGCCACCAGCGTATCAGTGCTGATCGCCAGGGTCTGTTTCTCGGGGATATTGAGAAGTGCGCAATCGTCGCCGATGCCCAGTTCGACATCAAGACGAGAACTTCTTACACGGTCAAAATAACGGGCAATCAGGGAGAACTCGCCACATGCCATACGTTATGCCTCAGCAGGTAAAAAAGAAAAGGCCGGCGATCGCGGAACGGTCTTCCGTGAATCTACCGGCCTGGATATCACTTTTTGTTAGGGCGAATCACAGGTGCTGCTTTATCGAGTACGCCGTTGACGAACTTATGGCTGTCTTCTGCGCCGAACGATTTCGCCAGTTCGATCGCTTCGTTAATGGCCACTTTGTATGGCACATCGCTACGTTTAGACAGCTCGTACAGCGCAATGCGCAGTACTGCTTTTTCTACCTGTCCCAGTTCTTCCAGCAGGCGGGACAGGTATGGCTTCATCAGTCCGTCGAGGTATGCGGTGTTAGTCGCCACCCCGGCCAGCAGCTCACGGAAGTACAGGACGTCAACGTCTTTTACATCCTGTTCAGCCAGGAACTGGTATTCAACATCAGCGATGTCGTTCTGGGACAACTGCCAGGAGTAGAGCGCCTGGACGGCACACTCACGAGCGCGGCGACGAGCAGCAGGTTTCACGGATTTCCCCTTACTAATTTCAGGCCTTGATGGCTTTCAATACATTAATCATTTCAAGCGCGGTCAGTGCAGCTTCTGCACCTTTGTTGCCAGCTTTGGTGCCAGCACGTTCGATCGCTTGTTCAATGCTTTCAGTGGTCAGAACCCCAAAAGCAACCGGAATTTCGCTGTCCTGGGCAACATGCGCCAGGCCGTTGCTTGCACCACCAGCGACATATTCAAAGTGGGCAGTGCCACCACGAATAACCGTACCCAGCGCAATCACCGCGTCGTATTTACCGGTTTTAGCCAGTGCACCCGCCGCCAGCGGCAGCTCATAGGCACCAGGCACCCAAACAACGGTAATGTTTTCATCTTTTACCTGACCGATACGTTTCAGTGCGTCAATTGCACCTTCCAGCAGGCTGTCATTGATAAAGTTGTTGAAACGCGCGATGGTGATGGCGACGCGAGCGTCCGGGGTAGCAACGTTAGCTTCAATAATGTTCATTTTCTTCCTTCGGGTTCGAGTATGGCCCCGCAGGGGGGCGGATTTTAGCATAATATTTCGTGCGCTGCTTCCCTTTCGAGCCGGGAGATCATGCACCCACTAAATGCAGGCAAACATCCGGGCCTACATGACGTATCTCTTTGAATTTAAATTGGGGGGCGTCGGCTAATTTCTCAAGCCCTGGCAGCGTGCATAATCCGCGGGCGTCGCTGCCTAATAGTTTAGGTGCGATATAGACAATCAGCTCATCGACTAAACCCGCCTGCAGCAATGCGCCAGCGAGCGTTGGCCCCGCTTCCACCCAGATGCTGTTAATTTGCTGTTTACCCAGTTGCATCATCAGTACAACCAGATCCAGATGACCTTTATGCTCTGGAATCAGCAAGGTACGCACCGTTTCCGGCCACTCACTAGAATCTTCCTGCGTACGCGCGAACCAGGTTTCGCCGGGCTGCTGCACAATGCGATGTTCCGGCGTCACGCGATTTTGGCTATCAATCACAATACGTACTGGCTGGCGGAGATTTTGTTGCGGGTAGAGCGCCTGAGTTTGTTCATCCAGTTCAGACCAACGCACTGTTAAGGCTGGATCATCCGCCAGCACCGTGGCGCTGCTGGTTAAAATGGCATGACTTTGTGCGCGCTGTCGTTGTACGTCGCGCCGCGCCTGAGGCGAAGTGATCCACTGGCTTTCGCCGCTCGCCATCGCCGTGCGGCCATCAAGCGATGCGCCAAGTTTTAACTGAATATAAGGAAAGCCGGTGCGCATCCGCTTGAGAAAGCCTTTATTCAATTGCTCGGCTTCACTCATCATCAGCCCGTGGCTGACGTCAATGCCAGCCTGTTGCAGACGGTAAAGTCCACGCCCAGCGACCTGCGGGTTAGGATCTTGCATCGAGGCAACCACGCGCGCTACGCCAGCGGCGATGAGTGCGTCACAGCACGGTGGCGTACGACCATGATGGCTACAGGGTTCGAGTGTGACATAGGCGGTCGCACCTTTGGCTTTTTCACCCGCCATACGCAACGCGTGTACTTCGGCATGTGGTTCACCCGCACGTTGGTGGTAACCTTCACCGACAATTTCGCCATCTTTGACAATGACGCACCCGACATTCGGGTTGGGATGCGTGGTAAAACGTCCTCGTTGCGCCAGCTTTAGCGCCCGCGCCATGTAATACTCGTCCTGCACGGCTTAGTCCTCCAGGCGCGCGATCTCTTCGCCAAATTCTTTGATATCTTCGAAACTGCGGTAGACAGAGGCAAAACGGATATAGGCGACTTTATCGAGCTTTTTCAATTGCTCCATCACCAGATTGCCAATCATCTTGCTCGGTACTTCGCGCTCACCGGTGGCGCGCAGCTGCGATTTAATATGATTGATTGCCATTTCGACGTCATCGGAACTCACCGGACGTTTTTCCAGCGCCCGCAGCATTCCGCTACGCAATTTCTCTTCATTAAACGGTTCACGCACGTCGTTGCTTTTTACAACACGCGGCATAACCAGCTCCGCCACTTCAAAGGTGGTGAAACGTTCATTACACACCAGACACTGCCGACGGCGGCGTACGGATGAACCCTCGCCCACGAGACGAGAGTCAATTACCTTAGTGTCCACGGCGAAACAGAATGGGCAATGCATACGGCGTCCTGACCAGGTGGTTAACAGAAATCTATTTTACCCTGAACTGACGATACAACAAAGGCGCAACGCTTTTGAGATAAAGGATCGATGCTTTCGCTGCTTTTACCCTCTACCATTAGGCTAATTGCGACGAGAAAGGGACGACCTATGAATACTAACGTTTTTCGACTGCTCCTGCTGGGAAGCCTGTTCAGCCTTAGCGCCTGTGTGCAGCAGAGCGAAGTGCGACAGATGAAACACAGCGTCAGCACGCTGAACCAGGAGATGACGCAACTCAATAAAGAAACGGTCAAAATCACTCAGCAAAACAGGCTGAATGCAAAATCCAGCAGTGGGGTTTACCTTCTGCCTGGAGCGAAAACACCGGCAAGACTGGAAAGCCAGATCGGTACTTTACGTATGTCGCTGGTGAATATTACGCCTGATGCAGATGGCACCACCCTGACGCTACGTATTCAGGGCGAGTCGAATGATCCCTTGCCCGCATTCAGCGGAACTGTTGAATATGGGCAAATTCAGGGAACAATAGACAACTTTCAGGAAATCAATGTGCAGAATCAATTGATTAATGCCCCTGCCAGCGTCCTCGCCCCCAGCGATGTTGATATTCCGTTACAGTTAAAGGGTATTTCTGTAGAACAGTTAGACTTCGTACGTATCCACGATATTCAACCTGTTATGCAGTAAACGTATTTCGGGGCGATTTTGTGCGTCCCGCAACATCTTTCCCCGTCATTTTGTTACTCCGCTTACATCACCCAGATTGATAGTAAAAGTTTGCAACAAGGGTGAAAGTCAGTACAATCCCTGCCCGAATGTGTGTAAACGTGAACGCAATCGATTACGTAAATGATAGAACTGTGAAACGAAACATATTTTTGTGAGCAATGATTTTTATAATAGGCTCCTCTGTATACGAAATATTTAGAAACGCAATTTGCGCCTTTTTCACTCCCGCAAGGGATTTTCAAACAGTGGCATACATATGAAAAAAACATTACTGGCAGCCGGTGCGGTACTGGCGCTCTCTTCGTCTTTTACTGTCAACGCAGCTGAAAACGACAAACCGCAGTATCTTTCCGACTGGTGGCACCAGAGCGTTAACGTTGTCGGAAGCTATCACACCCGTTTTGGACCGCAGATCCGCAACGATACCTACCTTGAGTACGAAGCATTCGCTAAAAAAGACTGGTTCGACTTCTATGGTTATGCGGATGCGCCGGTATTCTTCGGCGGTAACTCCGATGCCAAAGGTATCTGGAACCACGGCTCTCCGCTGTTTATGGAAATCGAACCACGTTTCTCCATCGACAAGCTGACCAATACTGACCTTAGCTTCGGTCCGTTCAAAGAGTGGTACTTCGCGAACAACTACATTTACGACATGGGTCGTAATAAAGATGGTCGCCAGAGCACCTGGTATATGGGTCTGGGTACCGACATCGATACTGGTCTGCCGATGAGCCTGTCCATGAACGTCTATGCGAAATACCAGTGGCAGAACTATGGCGCAGCGAACGAAAACGAGTGGGACGGTTACCGTTTCAAAATTAAATACTTTGTGCCGATTACCGATCTGTGGGGCGGTCAGCTGAGCTACATCGGCTTCACCAACTTCGACTGGGGTTCCGATTTAGGGGATGACAGCGGTAACGCAATCAACGGTATTAAGACCCGTACTAATAACTCTATCGCTTCCAGCCATATTCTGGCTCTGAACTACGATCACTGGCACTACTCTGTCGTAGCTCGTTACTGGCACGACGGTGGTCAGTGGAACGACGATGCAGAACTGAACTTCGGCAACGGCAACTTCAACGTTCGCTCTACCGGCTGGGGTGGTTACCTGGTTGTAGGTTACAACTTCTGATTATGAAAATGCCGGGATTTATTCCCGGCATTTCAGATTGTTAACAACGTGCGCTTTGTTCATGCCGGATGCGGCGTAAACGCTTTGTCCGACCCACAAAAGCACGTAAATTCAATATATTGCTGAAATAACGTAGTCCTGATAAGCGTAGCGCATCAGGCAATTTTACGTTTTAATCACTTCTTCTTGTTCATCATCGCTTTCAGGTCAGCGAATGGGTTGTACTTCGCTTCACCGACATCTTTCTGCGCATCTTCCCCTGCGATAACGGTCGTACCATACTGATCCGCTTCGGTATATTTCGAATGCTCATGATCGTGGCAATAGAGACAAAGCAATTCCCAGTTACTGCCATCTTCCGGGTTATTGGTATGGTCGTGATCAATGTGGTGAACAGTAAGTTCACGCAGGTTGGAATAGACAAACTCGCGGGAACAGCGACCGCAGACCCACGGATAGATTTTTAATGCTTTTTCGCGATAGCCGCTTTCTAACCGCGCATAGTTTTTTGGGATGATAGCCATGAAAAGTTACCTGGATGAAATGTAGGGTTACGCGCAGTTTCCCAAGATGCGGGGATTTTCGCAATCTCCATACATCAAAAAAAATCCCGATCTTCTGACCGGGATTTTCAACATCAACGGGAACTTGATTAAGGCAGAATTGACGGCTGATCCGCCCCTTCTTTTTCCACTTTCTGCTGCAACATGTGTTCGCGCTTCATACCCAGTTTCAGAGCCAACGCAGATGCCACATAGATGGAAGATGCAGTACCGATGGAAACACCGATAAGCATGGTCAGCGAGAAGCCTTCCAGTACCGGACCACCGAAGAGGTACAGCATCAGGATAACCATCAAGGTAGTACCGGATGTGATCAAGGTACGGTGCAGCGTCTGGGTCAAGGACACGTTAAAGATTTCGTAAGGCGTACCGCGACGGATCTTGCGGAAGTTTTCACGAATACGGTCCGATACCACGATACTGTCGTTAAGCGAGTAACCGATAACCGACATCAACGATGCCACAATGGTCAGGTCAATCTCGATATGGAATAACGACAAAATACCCAGCGTAATGATAACGTCGTGCGCCAGCGCAATAACCACCCCTGCCGCCAGTCGCCACTCAAAGCGGAAACCTACGTACACGAGGATAGACAGCAGCGCTGCCATCAACGCCATCGCACCGGTTTGCGCAAGGTCTGCCCCCACGCTCGGACCGACGAACTCAATACGCTTCACTGCTGCATTCTGATTGGTGGATTCGTTAATCACCTTCAGAACCTGGCTGCCCAGCACCTGACCGCCGGTTTCGCCTTCAGCAGGCGGCATACGGACCATGATGTCGTGGCTGCTACCAAAGTTTTGCAGCATTGGCTCTTCAAAACCGGCTTTTTGCAATGCATCACGCATTACGTCAATTTCAGCCGGTTTTTCGAGCGTAATTTCGATAACCGTACCACCGGTGAAATCCAGCCCCCAGTTAAAGCCGCGCACGCCCATAATAACGATAGCGGCGATTAACAGCAGACCAGAGATGCCGAAAGCCCAGTAGTCCCAGCGCATAAAGTCATAGACTTTACGGCCGTGGTTTAGTTGTTCAACAGTATATTCCTGTGCCACATCGCACTCCTCAGATTGACAGCTTCTTGACGCGCTTGCCGCCATATAGCAGGTTTACGATGGCACGCGTACCGACAATCGCGGTAAACATCGACGTCGCCACACCGATACCGGTAGTAATCGCGAACCCTTTAATTGCCCCGGTACCCACTGCGTACAGGATGATGACTTTAATCAGCGTGGTGATGTTCGCATCGAAGATAGAACTGAATGCGCCACGATAACCTTCATCAATTGCCTGTTGAACAGTACGTCCGTTGCTCAACTCTTCTTTAATACGTTCGTTGATCAGTACGTTCGCATCGACCGCCACCGCAAGGGTTAAGACGATACCCGCGATACCTGGCATACTCAGCGTTGCGCCTGGCAACAGCGACATAATGCCGACGATTAAGATCAAGTTGGCAATCAGAGCACTGGTCGCAATCAGACCAAACTTCTTATAGAAGATGATCATGAACAGAATAGAAACCAGCAGACCGGCAAGGCAAGCCTCCAGCCCCTGTTCAATGTTCTGCATACCCAGGGTTGGGCCAATGGTACGTTCTTCAACAATCTGAATCGGCGCGATCAACGCACCGGCACGCAGCAGCAGTGACAGCTGACGGGCTTCGTTCGGGTTGTTGATGCCGGTGATACGGAAGCTGTTACCCAGACGAGACTGGATGTTGGCGATGTTAATCACCTCTTCCTGTTTCACCAGAACCGCACGACCATTTGCATCTTTCTTACCGCTGTCTTTGTACTCCACAAACAGGGTTGCCATCGGTTTGCCGATGTTGTCCTTAGTGAAGTTAGACATGATGTTACCACCAGCGCTATCGAGCGAGATGTTAACCTGCGGTTGGTTGTATTCGTCCTGGCTGGAAGTGGAGTCGGTGATATGGTCACCGGTCAGAATTACGCGTTTGTACAGCACAACTGGCTGACCTTCGCGGGTCTGTTTCACTTCAGAGTCGCCCGGTACGCGACCGGATGCCGCAGCGGCCTGGTCAACGTTGGTGTTTACCAGACGGAATTCCAGCGTTGCCGTCGCACCCAGAATCTCTTTCGCACGCGCAGTGTCCTGAATACCTGGCAGTTCAACAACGATACGGTCAGCACCCTGACGCTGAACCACCGGCTCCGCCACGCCAAGTTGGTTTACACGGTTACGCAGGATATTGATGTTCTGCTGCACCGCATATTCACGCGCTTCACTCAGACGAGCATCGCTCATTACCGCACGCAGCTGGTTGCTGCCCTGGCTACTAATCACCAGGTCCGGATGGCGCTTGCTCAGATACGCAATGGCTTCATCACGAGCTTTAGCATCGCGGAAAGTAATGCTCAGGCCGTAGTTGTTTTCTTTACGAACGGTGGTATACGGGATGCCCTTTTCACGCAGATCGCTGCGCAGGCTATCGATATTTTGTTCCTGGAGTTTGCCAAGCGCGGTGTCCATATCCACTTCCATCAGGAAGTGAACGCCGCCACGCAGGTCAAGGCCGAGCTTCATCGGCTCAGCGTGAATAGCTGCCAGCCAGCGCGGCGTTGCCGGGGCAAGGTTAAGCGCCACGACGTATTTGTCACCCATAACGCCCATTAATGCTTCACGAGCGCGCAGCTGGGTGTCAGTGGAGTCGAAGCGCGCAAGAATAGCGCCCTCTTCCAGTGCCACAGACTTAGCAGTTATTTTTTCTTCTTGTAACGTTTTCTGGACCTGGATCAGCGTTTGCTCACTGGCGGCGACTCCGCGCGCACCAGTGATCTGAACAGCCGGATCCTCACCAAACAGGTTGGGAAGCGCATACAGCAGACCGATGACAATCACCACGATCAGCATGACGTACTTCCACAAAGGATAACGGTTTAACACGGCAATTCCCTTAGGGAAAAATTTTAATTACAGCGCCTTCATGGTGCCTTTCGGCAGGACGGCAGCTACGAAGTCACGTTTAATAACTACTTCAGTGGTGTCATTCAGCGCGATAGCAATGTAGCCGTTTTCCGCTACTTTGGTTACGCGACCAACCAGGCCACCGTTCGTCAGAACTTCATCACCTTTGGCAATGGAGTCCATCAGCTTTTTGTGTTCTTTGGTGCGCTTCTGCTGTGGACGCAGGATCATGAAATAGAAAATCAGACCGAATACCACCAGCATCAAAATCAAAGACATCGGGCTACCTTGCGCCGGTGCACCCGTTGCCGCTACCGCATCAGAAATAAAAAAGCTCATTAAATTTCCCTCATTATTAATATTAATCAACGTTCAAAGGTGGTACTTCTCGCCCCTGACGCTGGTAAAAATCAGTTACGAAGCTCTCTAATTTACCCTCTTCAATAGCCTTGCGTAAACCCGCCATCAAACGCTGGTAGTAACGAAGGTTATGAATGGTGTTGAGTCGCGCGCCTAATATTTCGTTGCAACGGTCAAGATGATGCAAGTAAGCGCGTGAATAATTGCGACAGGTGTAGCAATCACACTCAGGATCGAGTGGGCCAGTATCGCTCTTATACTTCGCATTGCGGATTTTCACCACGCCATCGGTCACGAACAAATGACCATTTCGGGCGTTGCGGGTTGGCATTACGCAGTCAAACATATCGATACCACGACGTACGCCTTCAACCAGGTCTTCTGGTTTACCAACGCCCATCAGGTAACGCGGTTTGTCTGCCGGAATTTGCGGGCATACATGCTCCAGAATGCGGTGCATATCTGCTTTCGGCTCACCCACAGCCAGACCGCCGACAGCGTAGCCATCAAAACCGATATCTACCAGACCTTTAACAGAAATATCACGTAAATCTTCGTAAACGCTGCCCTGAATGATACCAAACAGCGCATTTTTGTTTCCGAGACTGTCAAAACGCTCACGGCTACGCTTCGCCCAACGCAGAGACATCTCCATGGAGCGTTTTGCGTAATCCCAGTCAGCAGGATACGGCGTACACTCATCAAAGATCATGACGATATCCGAACCAAGATCGTACTGAATCTCCATTGATTTTTCAGGATCGAGGAAAATCGGATCGCCGTTGATCGGGTTACGGAAGTGCACGCCCTGTTCGGTGATTTTACGAATATCGCCAAGGCTGAAGACCTGGAAACCGCCGGAGTCGGTGAGGATCGGCCCCTTCCACTGCATAAAATCGTGCAGATCGCCGTGCAGTTTCATGATTTCCTGGCCCGGGCGCAGCCACAGGTGGAAGGTGTTGCCGAGGATAATTTGCGCGCCAGTGGCTTCAACTTCTTCCGGCGTCATCCCTTTTACGGTGCCGTAGGTGCCAACAGGCATAAAACAAGGCGTTTCCACTACGCCACGATCAAAGACCAGGCGGCCACGGCGTGCGCGACCGTCGGTGGTGTCCAGTTCAAATTTCATTTTTTCTCCACTACGTCAGAAAAACAGTCCAACGTTTTAAACCAGCGCCGCGGAATTACTCCCCGACGCGCTCATTAATTGCCTGCGGATTGTACGTGATAAACATCGCATCACCGTAACTAAAAAAGCGATATTTCTCTTCTACCGCTGCTTTATAGGCGTTCATGGTGTGTTGATAACCGGCAAAGGCCGAAACCAGCATAATCAGCGTCGACTCTGGCAAGTGGAAGTTCGTCACCAGCGCATCGACCACTTTGTACTGGAAGCCCGGATAGATAAAGATTTGGGTATCGTCGAAGAACGGTTCAATGAGATCGTTTTTCGCTGCCTGAGCCGCGCTTTCCAGCGAACGTACTGAAGTGGTGCCAACCGCAATCACCCGGTTACCGCGCGCTTTCGCCGCCAGTACCGCGTCTACCACATCCTGCGGTACTTCAGCGTATTCCGAGTGCATGATGTGATCTTCAATGGTGTCGACGCGCACCGGCTGGAAGGTGCCCGCACCAACGTGCAACGTCACAAACGCCATCTCCACGCCTTTGGCGCGCAATTTTTCCAGCAAAGGCTCGTCAAAATGCAGACCAGCGGTCGGGGCTGCAACCGCGCCCGGTTTTTCGCTATAAACGGTTTGATAAAGTTCGCGGTCAGCGTCTTCGTCCGGACGGTCGATATACGGCGGCAGCGGCATATGGCCGATGCTGTTGAGAATATCCAGCACCGAGCGTTCATCATTAAATTCGACTTCAAACAGTGCGCCGTGGCGCGCGGTCATTGTTGCGTTAATACTTTCGTCATCGCCCAGCAGCAGTTCTGCGCCAGGTTTTGGCGCTTTCGAGGCGCGAATATGCGCAAGAATGCGTTTGTCGTCGAGCATCCGTTCAACCAGCACTTCAATCTTGCCGCCGCTGGCTTTACGCCCAAACAGGCGCGCCGGGATCACGCGGGTATTATTAAAAACCAGAAGATCGCCGGGGTTGAGCTTATCGAGTAAATCGGTGAAAGTACCGTGCGTCAGCGCGCCCGTCGGCCCGTCCAGCGACAGTAAACGACAGCTACTGCGTTCAGGCATGGGATAGTGGGCAATCAGGGATTCGGGCAATTCAAAGGAGAAATCGGTAACGCGCATGACACTGACTCAGACTAAAATAAGAGGCGGGTAGTCTAGTGCCGGGGCGCTCTCCCTGCAACCTTTACCCCCTTTTGGATAGAATATAATCGATGAATTTTTTAGCTCACCTGCATTTAGCCCATCTCGCGGAAAGCTCGCTTTCCGGCAATTTACTGGCTGATTTCGTACGCGGAAATCCTGAAGAAAGTTTTCCGCCCGACGTCGTGGCTGGCATTCATATGCATCGACGTATCGACGTATTAACCGACAATCTGCCGGAAGTCCGCGAAGCACGGGAATGGTTTCGTAGTGAAACTCGCCGCGTTGCGCCTATTACGCTGGATGTCATGTGGGATCACTTTCTTTCCCGCCACTGGTCGCAGCTGTCGCCGGACTTTCCGCTACAGGAATTTGTCTGTTATGCCCGCGAGCAAGTGATGACGATTTTGCCGGACTCACCGCCACGTTTTATCAATCTGAACAATTACTTGTGGTCAGAGCAGTGGCTGGTGCGCTATCGCGATATGGATTTCATCCAGAACGTGTTAAACGGCATGGCAAGCCGCCGCCCACGTCTGGATGCCCTGCGTGACTCCTGGTACGATTTAGACGCTCATTATGACGCCCTCGAAACCCGCTTCTGGCAGTTTTATCCGCGGATGATGGCGCAGGCGTCACACAAGGCGTTATAAAACGTTAGTTCATCCATACCGTAGCCGAAATGGCAGGCAAAGCCAGAATCCCGTTTGTCAGTTGCCCATGGCCTTCTTTGCGTTGCCATTGCGCGACATTAAGAAACGGTGACGCGGGGAGCACCACTTCACAGGCCTCGCCACGGTTGATTGCCACCAGTACACGTTGCTGATTCAGCACGCGGACAAATACCACTACGTTATCTTCCGCATACAGCACCTGACAGCCGCCACGACGCAGCGCCTGACTTTTCTTACGCAGCGCAATCATTCGCTGGTACAGCGCGAATAACGCCGTATCCTGCTTTTCCACCTGCCAGGGGAACGGTTTACGGCAAAACGGATCGTTTTTGCCATCCAGTCCTACTTCATCACCGTAATAAATGCACGGTACACCAGGCCAGGTGAACAGCCAGACCACCGCCAGCGGCAGGCGCGCAATATCCCGACCGAGCAGCGTTTTAAATCGCGCAGTATCGTGGCTGTCGAGCTGATTAAACATACGTAATTGTTGTTGATGAGAAAGCCCTGCGCGGTAATTATCCATCCAGGCCATACAGGTTTGGGCATCAATTTGCTGCGGATCGTAAGAGATATCGGTATTGGCAAGAAATCCCCACAACGGGAATGTGAAGCCACGATAGTTCATGGCGGCATCTTCCACATCGGCCTGTAACCATTGCCGTGCATCGCCAAAATGTTCGCCGACAATATACGCTTCCGGCTGGGTTTCTTTCGCCGCTTCGGTGATCCCAGCAACGTGCTGCATATTATTGCGCGCCCCACCCGCCTCCCCCAGCATATGCACCACATCCAGCCGCCAGCCGTCCATACTCCACGGCGCTTTCAGCCAATGGCGGACAATACTGTCTTCCCCGCGATAAATTTCATTCACCAGACTTTCCGACTGATAATCCAGCTTCGGCAAGCTGGCATAGCCAAGCCAGTCGAGCGCCGTGCCATCATCACTAAACGAGTACCAGTCGCGCCAGGGCGATTCAGGGTTGTGACAAGCTCCCCCCGTGCCACGATTGTGCCTGTCAAACCAGGCATGGGAATCGCCACTGTGGTTAAACACGCCATCCAGCACCAGCCGCATTCCCAGCTGCTGCGTATTGTGGCGTAAGCGCAGCAACGCCCCATCACCGCCAAACTGCGGATCGACATGGCGATAATCCTCGGTATCGTATTTATGTACGCTGGGAGCTTTAAACACCGGATTGAGATACAGCGCCGTCACGCCAAGCTTTTTCAGATACGGCAGTTTTTCGCTTATCCCGTCCAGATCGCCGCCATAGAACGTTGATCCGCCCGCCTGCGCCGTGACCGGTTCATCCCAGTCACGCAAGATGATCTCTTGTCCGGCTGCATGATGGTAATAGACATGATCCTGTTCAGCTTCACGAGGAAGACTACGCGCAAAACGATCAGGGAAGATCTGATAAAAAATCTGATCCGCAGCCCATTGTGGGCCGATATCCGGTACATCGACGGCAAACTGCTCCAGTCGTGCCGGCGGCATTCGGCTGAAGCCCTGCGGTGTAAACCAACGCTGGCGATCGTGCCACAGCAGTTTGAAACTGTAACGCCGCCGGGGTTGTCCGCTGGAGAGATCAATCGCCGCACGCCATGCGGTGACGCCAGGCTGCTGCTGACTGCGCTGCTTATGCATCGATACTGACATTTCTTCGTTATCGTGTTCTGTACGCAGCATAATGCGCTGCGGTGGGTCTTCGCCCGTCAGCCACAGTGTAATGAGCAGTTGATCTTTGCTTTGTTTAACAAATGGGGGCACCGGCAGGTGCCATGCATTTAACATCATAATTCCCCTGTGATGAAAATCTGATCACCTTGCCATAGCCTAATGCAGGATCACTCATCATCTGAAGGATATTTGGGGGAGGAGGACGGGGGCGGATAACTTTCGGAATAGCCGGATCAGGATTTCCTCCTGAACCGGCTTACAGAACGCAAGGATTACTGGTTTTCAGCCAGCTGACGATCGTGGCGGCGTTTAAACATCCAGCCAATCAACAGCACAACAATCCACGCGAAACCGACATACAGCGAGATACGCGTATCCGGGTGATAACCAATCAACCCGATAATAAAGAGCAGGAAAATCAGCCCGCCGATGGTCGTTGCTACCCCACCCGGCACTTTAAATTTCAGCGCCTTAACTTCTTCTGGCGGCAAACGGCGACGGAAGGCGATTTGCGACAGCAGGATCATAATCCACACCCATACCGTGGCGAAGGTTGCCAGCGAAGCGATCACCAGGAAGACGTTTTCCGGCATGATGTAGTTCAGATACACCGCAAACAGCAGCGCGGTAGTCATCACCAGCACCGTAACCCACGGAATACCGCGACGCGACGTTTTGCTGAAAATTTTCGGTGCGCTGCCCTGCTCTGCCATACCGTGGAGCATACGGCCTACGCCAAATACGTCACTGTTAATTGCCGACAGCGAAGCGGTCAGCACAACAAAGTTAAGAATGCTGGCGGCAAAGGTAATGCCCATATGCTGGAACGTCAGCACGAACGGGCTACCGGCAGTGCCAACCTGATTCCACGGGTAGATAGACATAATGACGAACAGCGTACCGACGTAGAACACCAGAATACGCATCGGCACGGAGTTAATCGCACGCGGAATCGATTTCTCAGGATCTTTCGCTTCACCGGCGGTAATCCCGATAATTTCGATCCCACCGTAAGCAAACATCACCATTTGCAACGACATTACCATGCCAAGCCAGCCGTTACTGAAGAAGCCGCCGTTGCTCCACAGGTTATGAATACCAGTCGGTTGCCCGCCGTTGCCAATCCCCCAGATGATGATGCCGAAACCGGCGACAATCATGATGATGATGGTGGCGACTTTAAAGAACGAGAACCAGAATTCCAGCTCACCGAATACCTTCACGCTCATCAGGTTTACGGCGCAAATGATCAGCACCACGCTCAGTACCCAAATCCAGTGCGGCACCGTCGGGAACCAGACACCCATATAGATACCAAAAGCGGTCACATCGGCGATGGCGACAATAAGGATTTCAAAGCAGTAGGTCCAGCCGGTAATGTAACCTGCCAGCGGGCCGAGGTTTTCCTGCGCATAACGCGAGAAAGAGCTGGCGGCCGGGTTATGTACCGACATTTCCCCCAGCGCACGCATAATGATATACGCCGCGATACCACCGATAATATAGGCCAACAACACGCTCGGACCGGCCATTTTGATGGCGTCTGCCGAACCGTAAAACAGCCCGGTGCCAATTGCTGAACCCAGTGCCATAAAGCGTATGTGGCGGGTACTTAGCCCACGCTTTAGCTTGTTCTTACTTTCCATCAATTCCTAACCCATCAACACAATAAAAAACCACGGGGCATCGCAGCCCCGTGGTTAAAACAAATGTTCAGTGATTTAGTGAGCGCTGGAGGTCACCTGACGACCTGCCGCGCGATCCCAGATAATGGCCAGAACCACCATCACCACTGTTGGCATTAACCACGCCAGACCTTGTTCGGCCAGCGGTAAACGCTGCGCCCAGGACGGTAAGATATCGCTGAATGCAGATGCTTTGATCCCGTCGAGAATACCAAAAAGCAGGCTGATAAACATCGGCGGAGCAATCACGCGGGACGAATTATGCCACCATGAGCGTGTAAAACTTAATACAACCAGTGCGATACACGGCGGATAAATAGCGGTCAGCACCGGTACGGAGATCTGGATCAGCTGGCTTAAGCCGAGGTTAGAAACCACCATCGAGAAGCCGCCGAGGATAAACACCAGCGTACGATAAGAGAGCGGTACGTACTGGGCAAAGAATTCTGCACAAGCACAGGTCAGGCCAACTGCCGTTACCAGGCAGGCGATGAAGATTAACGCCGCCAGCAGGAAGCTACCGCCGCCGCCAAAGGTGTGCTGAACGTAAGCATGCAGAATAGCAGCGCCGTTTGCAGACTGATCGACCAGCGACGCGCTGTCTGAACCCAGACGGAACAGCGCCAGGTACAGCAGAGTCAGACCAACACCCGCCATCAGGCCAGCCCAGACGGTATAACGGGTCAGCAGACGCGCTTCGGTAACGCCACGAGAACGCGCCGCGTTAACAATAACGATACCAAACACCATTGCGCCCAGCGTATCCATGGTCAGATAGCCGTTAACGAAGCCGTTAGAAAACGCAGCGTTTTGATAAGCCTCAGTCGCCGTGCTGATAGAACCCGCCGGCCAGACAATCGCGGCAACAGACAGGATGACCAGCGCGATAATTTTCAGCGGCGCAAGGAAGTTGCCCACGGTATCCAGCAGCTTGCCCGGATAGAGCGAAACCAGAATAACGATAGCGAAATAGACCAGGCTGTAGATAAACAGCGGCAGCGCGGAATCACCCGTCAGCGGCGCAATCCCCACTTCAAAGGAAACGGTAGCTGTACGCGGCGTAGCGAAAAGCGGCCCCACCGCCAGGTAACAAACCGTTGCCAGCAGCACGCCAGCGACTTTACCGATTGGCGTGCTGAGGCTGTCAACACCGCCGCCAACTTTTGCCAGCGCCACTACCGTTAATACCGGCAGGCCAACGGCAGTAATGAGGAAGCCGAATGCCGCAGTCCAGACGTGTTCGCCTGCCTGCAAGCCGACCATTGGAGGGAAAATAATGTTACCTGCGCCGACGAACAACGCAAATGTCATAAAGCCCAGAGCGATGATATCGCGCGATCTTAATTGATGGGTCATAAATCATACTGCCTGTGGATGTGGTGTTGTAACGTTAAATTTTTGTGCCAATCCCTGGGGATGATACAGCGGTATATTTAAACAATTTTAGCGGGAAATACTCCCAACCAGGCGCGGCGAAGAATAGTTTTTCGATTTACCGCGTTAATGCAGTCAGTATGACAGCACCTGAAGCGCAATTTAAACGCTTATAACGTTTTAAAGCAAGGAGGGATCTAAAAACCAGAGGTATATAGCGATAAGAAATCACCAACCAGTATAAAACACTATTTCCGTGAAAAAGACATGGCTAATCATGCGAACGAAAAATCACCAACCGTTGTAAAATCTAACGCCCGTATTTTGACTGCAAAGAAAATAAGCCAGCATCGACTGGCTTATGGCAATAAAAGATGACAAAGGCGGATTAATCGCTGTTTTTGGCAATTAAACGTTCCGGGATAACAAAACTGAAACGTGTTCCTTTTCCTACTGTACTCTCAATATTCAGGCGACTTTCGTGATGATTCACAGCATGTTTCACGATCGCTAACCCTAATCCGCTACCGCCGGTTTGCCGGGAACGCGCTTTATCAACGCGATAAAAACGCTCGGTCAGGCGCGGAATATGCTCCGGTGCAATGCCCGGTCCGTTATCTTCAACGCTAAATTCGGCACCGTGCGGCACTCGCTGCCAGCGTACGGTGATATGCGTGCCTTCTGGAGTATGATTCACGGCGTTATAGACCAGGTTCGAAATCGCACTGCGTAGCTGATCTTCGTTGCCAGACACTTTGAGGCCGTTATCTATCTCAAAGGTAAATGTCTGTTTTTTCTGACTCAGAGTCTGAGCCTCACGCTCAACAACGCGCAGCATCATCGGCACATCAACCTTTTCATTGAGCAAATGCGTCGGTGCGGCTTCTATTTTCGACAGCGTCAGCAACTGCTTCACCAGCCCTTCCATCCGCTGGGTCTGCTCGCGCATGGTGTGCAACGCTTTTTCGCGTACCGCGCCTTCCAGCGGCTGCTCATCCATCATCTCCAGGTAACCCTGTAACACGGTCAATGGCGTGCGTAACTCATGGCTCACGTTGGCAAAAAAGTTACGCCGCGCCCCTTCCAGTTGATGCATTTGCGTGACATCACGCGCCACCATCAGCAACTGTTTGTGGGTATAAGGCATGACGCGAATTTCCAGATGCCGCCCGGTGTTGAGCACCAGATTGAGCGGGCGAGAAAAATCACGCGTTTTCAGATATTGCGTAAACTCCGGGTAACGCAGTAGGTTAAGGATGTTCTGCCCGTTATCTTCCGGCCAGCGCAAACCAAGAATCTGTTGCGCCAGACCGTTACACCAGAAAATACCGCCCTCTTCCGTGGTCAGCACCACCGCGTCGGGCAGCGACTCCGCGCCGCTACGAAAGCGTTTAATCAGATTGCCCAGTTCACGGCGGCGTTTTTTATTTCGCAGCTGCATCTGGTGTAAGCCGTATAGTAGCGGTTCCCAGCTACCACGCCCCGGTGGCGGGGTCATACTGCGATCCACCCACAGCCACCATGAAAGGCGCAATAAATTCCAGAAATGCCAGATAAGCAGTCCTGTTACCGATGCCAGCAAAAACCAGGGCAGGTAACCAAAAAATGCACCCAGGATGAAAGCCGGGAGGCAGCAAAGTAGCAGCTCCAGCACCAGCCTTTTCCACGACAGCCGTTCCAGCACGTAAGATACTCCAGTTAAGAAATCATAAGCCCTGCTCTGCGTCCGATGAGCAAGGCGTTAAAAGCGGGTTGAAAAACGATATCCTGTACCGCGCACGGTCTGCACCATGCGATCATGCCCGCCTGGCTCCAGTGCTTTACGCAGGCGACGAATGTGGACATCGACCGTACGATCTTCCACATACACGTTGGTTCCCCAGACGTGGTTTAACAGCTGCTCGCGGCTGTATACGCGCTCAGGATGCGTCATAAAAAAGTGCAGCAGTTTAAATTCTGTCGGCCCCATCTCCAGCGGCTCTTCACCCGCCATCACCCGGTGAGATGTCGGGTCGAGACTTAGCCCCTGCATCTCGATCACCTCTTCCACCGCCATTGGCGAAATACGGCGCATTACCGCTTTGATTCGCGCCACCAGCTCCTTCGGCGAAAACGGCTTGGTGATATAGTCATCCGCCCCGGTTTCAAGGCCGCGCACGCGATCTTCTTCTTCCCCTCTGGCGGTCAACATCACCACTGGAATATCCCGGGTCATCGACTCGCGCTTGAGGTGTTTGATGAACTGGATACCGGAGCCGCCAGGTAACATCCAGTCAAGGAGAATTAAATCCGGCCAGGGTTCATTCAGTTGATTCACAGCACTGTCATAATCTTCCGCTTCGACCGGCTGAAAGCCATTTTGTTCGAGCACGAAGCAGACCATTTCGCGAATTGGAGCTTCATCTTCTACGACCAGAATACGTCTCGCCATGATTTGCCCTGTTGTAATAAATAGGTTGCGATCATTAATGCGACGTCATTATGCGTCAGATTTATGACAGATTTATGAAAAGCTCGTCGCACATATCTTCAGGTTATTGATTTCCGTGGCGCAGAAAAAAGCAAATGGCACATCTGTTTGGGTATAATCGCGCCCATGCTTTTTCGCCAGGGAACCGTTATGCGCATCCTTCACACCTCAGACTGGCATCTCGGCCAGAACTTCTACAGTAAAAGCCGCGAAGCTGAACATCAGGCTTTTCTTGACTGGCTGCTGGAGACAGCACAAACCCATCAGGTGGATGCAATTATTGTTGCTGGTGATGTTTTCGATACCGGCTCGCCGCCCAGTTACGCCCGCACGTTATACAACCGTTTTGTTGTCAATTTACAGCAAACTGGCTGTCATCTGGTGGTACTGGCAGGAAACCATGACTCGGTCGCCACGCTGAATGAATCGCGCGATATCATGGCGTTCCTCAATACTACCGTGGTCGCCAGCGCCGGACATGCGCCGCAAATCTTGCCTCGTCGCAACGGGACGCCAGGCGCAGTGCTGTGCCCCATACCGTTTTTACGCCCGCGTGACATTATTACCAGCCAGGCGGGGCTTAACGGTATTGAAAAACAGCAGCATTTGCTGGCGGCTATTACTGATTATTATCAACAACACTATGCCGATGCCTGCAAACTGCGCGGCGATCAGCCTCTGCCCATCATCGCCACGGGACATTTAACGACCGTGGGTGCCAGTAAAAGTGACGCCGTGCGTGACATTTATATTGGCACGCTGGACGCGTTTCCGGCACAAAACTTTCCACCAGCCGACTACATCGCGCTCGGGCATATTCACCGCACACAGATTATTGGCGGCATGGAACATGTTCGCTATTGCGGTTCCCCCATTCCACTGAGTTTTGATGAATGCGGAAAGAGTAAATATGTCCATCTGGTGACATTTTCAAACGGCAAATTAGAGAGCGTGGAAAACCTGAACGTACCGATAACGCAACCCATGGCGGTGCTGAAAGGCGATCTGGCGTCGATTACCGCACAGCTAGAACAGTGGCGCGATGTATCGCAGGAGCCACCTGTCTGGCTGGATATCGAAATCACTACTGATGAGTATCTGCATGATATTCAGCGCAAAATCCAGGCATTAACCGAATCATTGCCTGTTGAAGTATTGCTGGTACGCCGGAGTCGTGAACAGCGCGAGCGTGTGTTAGCCAGCCAACAGCGTGAAACCCTCAGCGAACTCAGCGTCGAAGAGGTGTTCAATCGCCGTCTGGCACTGGAAGAACTGGATGAATCGCAGCAGCAACGTCTGCAGCATCTTTTCACCACGACGTTGCATACCCTCGCCGGAGAACACGAAGCATGAAAATTCTCAGCCTGCGCCTGAAAAACCTGAACTCATTAAAAGGCGAATGGAAGATTGATTTCACCCGCGAGCCGTTCGCCAGCAACGGGCTATTTGCCATTACCGGCCCAACCGGTGCGGGGAAAACCACCCTGCTGGACGCCATTTGTCTGGCGCTGTATCACGAAACTCCGCGTCTCTCTAACGTTTCACAATCGCAAAATGATCTCATGACCCGCGATACCGCCGAATGTCTGGCGGAGGTGGAGTTTGAAGTGAAAGGTGAAGCGTACCGTGCGTTCTGGAGCCAGAATCGGGCGCGTAACCAACCCGGCGGTAATTTGCAGGTGCCACGCGTAGAGCTGGCGCGCTGCGCCGACGGCAAAATTCTCGCCGACAAAGTGAAAGATAAGCTGGAACTGACGGCGACGTTAACCGGACTGGATTACGGGCGCTTCACCCGTTCGATGCTGCTTTCGCAGGGGCAATTTGCTGCCTTCCTGAATGCCAAACCCAAAGAACGCGCGGAATTGCTCGAGGAGTTAACCGGCACTGAAATCTACGGGCAAATCTCGGCGATGGTTTTTGAGCAGCACAAATCGGCCCGCACTGAGCTGGAGAAGCTGCAAGCGCAGGCCAGCGGCGTCGCGTTGCTCACGCCGGAACAAGTGCAATCGCTGACAGCGAGTTTGCAGGTACTTACTAACGAAGAAAAACAGTTACTTACCGCGCAGCAGCAAGAACAACAATCACTAAACTGGTTAACGCGTCTGGACGAATTGCAGCAAGAAGCCAGCCGCCGTCAGCAGGCCTTGCAACAGGCGTTAGCCGAAGAAGAAAAAGCGCAACCTCAACTGGCGGCGCTCAGTCTGGCACAACCAGCACGAAATCTTCGTCCGCACTGGGAACGCATCGCAGAACACAGCGCGGCGCTGGCGCATATTCGCCAGCAGATTGAAGAAGTAAATACTCGCTTACAGAGCACAATGGCGCTTCGCGCGAGCATTCGCCACCACGCAGCGAAGCAGTCAGCAGAATTACAGCAGCAGCAACAAAGCCTGAATACCTGGTTACAGGAACACGACCGCTTCCGTCAGTGGAACAACGAACTGGCGGGTTGGCGTGCGCAGTTCTCCCAACAAACCAGCGATCGCGAGCATCTGCGGCAATGGCAGCAACAGTTAACCCATGCTGAGCAAAAACTTAATGCGCTTGCGGCGATCACGTTGACGTTAACCGCCGATGAAGTTGCTAGCGCCCTGGCGCAACATGCTGAGCAACGCCCACTGCGTCAGCACCTGGTCGCGCTACATGGACAGATTGTTCCCCAACAAAAACGTCTGGCGCAGTTACAGGTCGCTATCCAGAATGTCACGCAAGAACAGACGCAACGTAACGCCGCACTTAACGAAATGCGCCAGCGTTATAAAGAAAAGACGCAGCAACTTGCCGATGTGAAAACCATTTGCGAGCAGGAAGCGCGCATCAAAACGCTGGAAGCTCAACGTGCACAGTTACAGGCGGGTCAGCCTTGTCCACTTTGTGGTTCCACCAGCCACCCGGCGGTCGAGGCGTATCAGACGCTGGAGCCTGGTGTTAATCAGTCTCGATTACTGGCGCTGGAAAACGAAGTTAAAAAGCTCGGCGAAGAAGGTGCGGCGCTGCGCGGGCAACTGGATGCATTAACGAAGCAGCTTCAGCGCGATGAAAACGAAGCGCAAAGCCTCCGACAAGATGAGCAAGCACTTACTCAACAATGGCAAGCCGTCACGGCCAGCCTCAATATCACCTTGCAGCCACAGGACGATATTCAACCGTGGCTGGATGCACAAGATGAGCACGAACGCCAGCTGCGGTTACTCAGCCAACGACATGAATTACAAGGGCAGATTGCCGCGCATAATCAGCAAATTATCCAGTATCAACAGCAAATTGAACAACGCCAGCAGCAGCTCTTAACGGCATTGGCGGGTTATGCACTGACATTGCCACAGGAAGATGAAGAAGAGAGCTGGTTGGCGACACGTCAGCAAGAAGCGCAGAGCTGGCAGCAACGCCAGAACGAATTAACCGCGCTGCAAAACCGTATTCAGCAGCTGACGCCGATTCTGGAAACGTTGCCTCAAAGTGATGATCTCCCGCACAGCGAAGAAACTGTGGCGCTGGATAACTGGCGGCAGGTTCATGAACAATGTCTCGCATTACACAGCCAGCAGCAGACGTTACAGCAACAGGATGTTCTGGCGGCGCAAAGTCTGCAAAAAGCCCAGGCGCAGTTTGACACCGCGCTACAGGCCAGCGTCTTTGACGATCAGCAGGCGTTCCTTGCGGCGCTAATGGATGAACAAACACTAACGCAGCTGGAACAGCTCAAGCAGAATCTGGAAAACCAGCGCCGTCAGGCGCAAACGCTGGTCACTCAGACAGCAGAAACGCTGGCACAGCATCAACAACACCGACCTGACGGGTTGGCTCTCACTGTGACGGTGGAGCAGATTCAGCAAGAGTTAGCGCAAACTCACCAAAAGTTGCGTGAAAACACCACGAGTCAAGGCGAGATTCGCCAGCAGCTGAAGCAGGATGCAGATAACCGTCAGCAACAACAAACCTTAATGCAGCAAATTGCTCAAATGACGCAGCAGGTTGAGGACTGGGGATATCTGAATTCGCTAATAGGTTCCAAAGAGGGCGATAAATTCCGCAAGTTTGCCCAGGGGCTGACGCTGGATAATTTAGTCCATCTCGCTAATCAGCAACTTACCCGGCTGCACGGGCGCTATCTGTTACAGCGCAAAGCCAGCGAGGCGCTGGAAGTCGAGGTTGTTGATACCTGGCAGGCAGATGCGGTACGCGATACCCGTACCCTTTCCGGCGGCGAAAGTTTCCTCGTTAGTCTGGCGCTGGCGCTGGCGCTTTCGGATCTGGTCAGCCATAAAACACGTATTGACTCGCTGTTCCTTGATGAAGGTTTTGGCACGCTGGATAGCGAAACGCTGGATACCGCCCTTGATGCGCTGGATGCCCTGAACGCCAGTGGCAAAACCATCGGTGTGATTAGCCACGTAGAAGCGATGAAAGAGCGTATTCCGGTGCAGATCAAAGTGAAAAAGATCAACGGCCTGGGCTACAGCAAACTGGAAAGTACGTTTGCAGTGAAATAACTATTCAGCAGGATAATGAATACAGAGGGGCGAATTATCTCTTGGCCTTGCTGGTCGTTATCCTGCAAGCTATCACTTTATTGGCTACGGTGATTGGTAGCCGTTCTGGTGGTTGTGATGGTGGTATGAAAAAAGTCATTTTATCTTTGGCTCTGGGCACGTTTGGTTTGGGGATGGCCGAATTTGGCATTATGGGCGTGCTCACGGAGCTGGCGCATAACGTAGGAATTTCGATTCCTGCTGCCGGGCATATGATCTCGTATTATGCGCTGGGGGTGGTGGTCGGTGCGCCAATCATCGCCCTCTTTTCCAGCCGCTACTCACTCAAACATATCTTGTTGTTTCTGGTGGCGTTGTGCGTCATTGGCAACGCCATGTTCACGCTCTCTTCGTCTTACCTGATGCTTGCCATTGGTCGGCTGGTATCCGGCTTTCCGCATGGCGCATTTTTTGGCGTCGGAGCGATCGTGTTATCAAAAATTATCAAACCCGGAAAAGTCACCGCCGCCGTGGCGGGGATGGTTTCCGGGATGACAGTCGCCAATTTGCTGGGCATTCCGCTGGGAACGTATTTAAGTCAGGAATTTAGCTGGCGTTACACCTTTTTATTGATCGCTGTTTTTAATATTGCGGTGATGGCATCGGTCTATTTTTGGGTGCCAGATATTCGCGACGAGGCGAAAGGAAAGCTGCGCGAACAATTTCACTTTTTGCGCAGCCCGGCCCCGTGGTTAATTTTCGCCGCCACCATGTTTGGCAACGCAGGTGTGTTTGCCTGGTTCAGCTACGTTAAGCCATACATGATGTTTATTTCCGGTTTTTCGGAAACGGCGATGACCTTTATTATGATGTTAGTGGGGCTAGGGATGGTGCTGGGGAATATGCTAAGTGGCAGGGTTTCAGGACGTTATTCACCACTGCGCATTGCGGCAGTGACTGACTTTATCATTGTACTGGCACTGCTGATGCTCTTTTTCTGCGGCGGCATGAAAATAACGTCGCTTATTTTTGCTTTTATTTGTTGCGCGGGATTATTTGCCCTTTCAGCACCTCTGCAAATATTGTTACTGCAAAATGCCAAAGGCGGAGAGTTATTAGGTGCCGCAGGTGGGCAAATAGCGTTTAACCTCGGTAGCGCCGTCGGCGCATATTGCGGAGGTATGATGCTGACGCTGGGGCTGGCATATAATTACGTGGCGCTGCCTGCCGCCCTGCTTTCGTTTGCTGCGATGTCGTCGTTGCTGCTGTATGGTCGCTATAAGCGCCAGCAAGCGGCGGATACTCCGGTGCTGGCGAAACCACTGGGGTAGGTTATAGTCTCGGTGCTCATTACTTATTGCCGGATGCGGCGTGAACGCCTTATCCGCCCTACGCGGTTCCGGCACATTTTGTAGGCCTGATAAGACGCGGCAAGCGTCGCATCAAGCATGATGCGCCAATTGCCTACGTTTTTTACTCTTGTGGCCATAACCACGCAGCGCCGCGTACGCCGCTGGAATCACCGTGCTTCGCCTTACGCACCGGCGTTTCACATTCGCCGCCGAAGACAAATTGTTTAATCAACTGCCCAACCGTTTGATATAAACGGTCTACATTGCTCATCCCGCCCCCCAGGACAATCACATCCGGATCGAGAATATTCACGACATGTGCCAGCGATTTTGCCAGCCGCAGCTCGTAGCGACGCAATGCCAGTTCCGCTACCGGATCGCTTTCTTCAACCAGGCGGATAATTTCACTGCCTTTCAGCGCATGTCCGCTCAAACGACGATAATCAGTCGCGAATCCCGTGCCCGAAATAAAGGTTTCAATACAACCTTGTTTACCGCAATAACAAGGGACTTCCTCGCGATAACGCAGTTCGTCTTCGTCCATCCACGGTAGCGGATTGTGTCCCCACTCACCTGCCGTGCCATTGCCGCCGATATGCGCCCGCCCATTGAATGCCACGCCCGCGCCGCATCCCGTGCCGATAATCACGGCAAATACTGTCTGCGCTCCCGCTGCCGCGCCATCTACTGCTTCTGAAACCGCCAGACAGTTGGCGTCATTTGCCAGCCGCACTTCCCGCTGCAACCTCGCGCTTAAGTCTTTATCGAATGGCTGACCGTTGAGCCAGGTTGAATTGGCATTCTTCACCACACCGGTGTAAGGCGAAATTGAGCCAGGAATGCCCATACCTACCGTTCCGCGCTGCCCTGTCGCCTGCTCCGCCATATCAACCAACGTGGCGATCGTTTCAATAGTTTGCCGGTAATCATCACGCGGCGTGGGCAGACGATGGCGGTACAACTGCTCCCCTGCATCGCCCAGTGCAATCACTTCAGTTTTGGTGCCGCCTAAATCGATACCTATACGCACGGTACTCTCCTTATTTTTTTCAATATCAATAGCGTAGAGACGGACAACCGGATTGGCAATGCAAGGCCGCCGACAATTCGTTATCATGCCCGCTAAATTTAACGACAAGGCCGTGGAAATTATCATGCTGTGGTTCAAAAATTTAATGGTTTACCGTCTTAGCCGCGAGATTTCGCTGCGTGCAGAAGAGATGGAAAAACAGCTAGCCTCGATGGCATTTACCCCATGCGGCAGCCAGGACATGGCGAAGATGGGCTGGGTTCCTCCGATGGGATCGCACAGCGATGCGTTAACGCACGTTGCCAATGGTCAAATTGTTATCTGCGCGCGCAAAGAAGAAAAAATCCTCCCGTCTCCGGTGATTAAACAGGCGCTTGAAGCGAAAATCGCCAAACTGGAAGCGGAACAGGCGCGTAAGCTGAAGAAAACCGAAAAAGATTCGCTGAAAGACGAAGTGCTGCACTCTCTGCTGCCGCGTGCTTTCAGCCGTTTTAGCCAGACAATGATGTGGATCGACACGGTTAACGGTTTGATTATGGTGGACTGCGCCAGTGCCAAAAAAGCGGAAGATACGCTGGCATTACTGCGTAAAAGCCTGGGGTCGTTACCGGTTGTACCATTGAGCATGGAAAACCCGATTGAACTGACGCTGACCGAATGGGTTCGCTCCGGTAGTGCGGCACAGGGCTTCCAGCTGCTTGATGAAGCCGAGCTGAAATCGTTGCTGGAAGATGGCGGCGTGATCCGCGCGAAGAAACAAGATCTGACCAGCGAAGAGATCACCAATCACATTGAAGCCGGAAAAGTGGTGACTAAACTGGCGCTCGACTGGCAGCAGCGCATTCAGTTTGTGATGTGCGACGATGGTTCGCTTAAGCGTCTGAAGTTCTGCGACGAGCTGCGCGATCAAAACGAAGATATCGACCGTGAAGATTTCGCCCAGCGTTTTGATGCCGATTTCATCCTGATGACTGGTGAACTGGCAGCGTTAATTCAAAACCTGATTGAAGGATTAGGTGGCGAAGCACAACGTTAATTGCTGATTTTCCTTTAATGCCGGATGCGACGCCTGCCGCGTCTTATCCGGCGTACGAAGCCACACCAGGCATATAATTATTCGCTACGGCGGGCAATAATTTTTAGCGCAGCAATATTATGCGTTTTATGCTGTAACTGATCTAATCGCCTCATCCCTATTCGCCTGTCAGCAGCACGCAGAATATTCACTAACCCCCATTTATCGCTGGTAAATTGTTTTGTTAACAACTCCGCTTTTGGGGTGTCAATATATTCACGCAATAAATCAGAAATTGAACAAATATCCGTCAGGTAAGGATACCAGCAAGTTTCACCGTGAAAATTACGCACTCCACCGTTACCTGCAATAAAGTCTTTCGGGTAATCCCAGATCACGTTTTTATCCAACGTGATCCAATAACGCGGTAAATCGGTGCTTCCACCATTTTGGCTGCGCATGGGATAACGGGTACAGTGAATTTGCAGGTTGATCGTTGGCGTCAGTAAGTCATAGATCTCCCGCTGTAACTTGCTCCAGGGGGCGTTGTGTCATCAGTTCCGCAAAAAATACCTGGAGATCTTCACTGATATTTATATCAACCTTGATGAATTATGAATATATCGGAAATTGAAAAAATCGAAGCAAAGGAAATATTATTATGGGTTAAAGAGAGGATATTTCAGAAAAATGCCCTCCCGTTCAAGGGGAAGGCGAGGAATTACAGATAGCGGCACAGATAAGAGGTGGGTTCGGCAACTTGCAGATGAAACTCACTGTGACCGGGAACATTAAACACCGAACCGGCTTCATACACTTGCCAGTCGGTCGCGTCAGGCAGTAACACATTCAGCGCGCCACTGATTACCGTCATCTCTTCCGGCTCAGCGGTGCTGAAGGTGTATTCGCCTTCAACCATAACACCCACGCTGGCGCGACCAGTGCTGCTGCTGGAAAAGCCGATTGATTTCACTTTGCCGGAAAAGTACTCATTACTTTGAAGCATAAACTGGCCCTGTTTGGTAGTTGAACATCTACTTCACTATAGGGGCCAGAGGCGCTGACTGTCACGCAAAATTACACCAGTAATTCCGCAGCCAGCCGTGCAATCAATACGTTAGACAGCAAGACAGGAACATCGAGCTGTTTTTGCAGTAAATCGCGATGACGTTGGTGAAATCCTAAACAATCCAGCATGATGACATCAGCCCCTTTTGCCAGTAATTCTTTCCCGACATCAATGATTTTTTGTTCTGAATCATGAATGGGGTTACCCAATGAAAATACCGGCGATTTCTGCAAAATTTGCCATTTTTGCGCCTGAACGGGCAGCATCTCCTCAACCGGAACGATAACCCCCACCTGATGATCTTCAACAATAGAGGAAACCAGTGGAGGCAATATTCGCGACGGCTCAAGAAAGATCGTATTACGCGCAGTCATACTACTAATGTTTGCTGTACTCATTAATAAAATGACGTCATAACCCTGATTATCGAGCACTTCAACCACACCTTGCAGGTCTCGCTCCACTTTACGACGCGAAACATGGGCCAGCTGGTTGTCATTTAATAATGTGAGAATGGTGTCTTCGCCTGCTTCTGGCGCGTACTCCGCCATCACTTCTTCACGACTTAACTTCCCCAGCAGGCTATGATGGGAAATATTATCTTCGTCAATGTATTCCGTCAGGAGCGGCAAAACCTCCTGCATAGGTACAATGCCGATGGTCAGGATCGCCAACGACGCACTCATTGTTCATCCACCTTACTTTTCTTTCGTCGTTAATTACCGGGCAAGTGTGAAGCACCACTGCTGACACTTACTTGTGCTACAAATGACAAAAAGCGTAGCAGCAGACGTGCACGGCATAATGTAAAGATTCCAAATGATTCCAGTAATGGATTGTTATTGTTTAATATTCTAATTATTAGAAAAACATGAATTATGAAAAATGTGACGCAGATCCCTTGTAGTGGCACTCAGAATCCCTTCCGAGCAGTCTGATGCGGTCACTCTTTGTCAGGGTCCTCATAGCGTTTTTTCGCATCCATCGCTTCCTGAGCCGTCGGATGTTCACTGATCAACGAGTCTGGTTTAGGATGATCGGCTCTGAGTTGGTACCAGGTTACCGTCTGTCCTGGCTTTCCTTTTTCAATCGTCACTATATATGCTTCACGAGGATAAGGCGGTTTCGTTGGCATCGTTCTTCCTTATTTCACGGGATGAACGTTAAGTATAGGCGCTCTAAAATCAACAATTGATCGTCTGTGCCAGGGCGCTACGAATTTCAGAAATCACCTGGCTGGGTTCGTTTGTTGCGTCGATGATAATATGCGCAACTTCGCGATATAGCGCATCGCGTTCTTCCAGCACTTCCTGAACTTCTTCGCTCAGCGGTTTTCCCGTTAAGGTTGGCCGTAAATCTTCTTCCGGTGCAGCTTGCAGTCGGTTAACCAGGACTGATACTGGCGCACACAAATAAACCACGATCCCGTTATTTTGCATAAAGTGACGATTAAATTCCGTCAGAATAATGCCGCCGCCTGTAGCGATAACGGTGGATGGCGCAGTTACCGCTTCCAGCGCCGCCGTTTCTCTGGCGCGAAATCCCGCCCACTCTTCCCTTTCGACGATCTCCGCGACCGTCATATTGAGCTGTGATTGCAACCACTGATCGGTATCGACAAACCGACGGTTAAGCGAATCGGCAAGGGCCATTCCGACCGTTGTTTTACCACAGCCCCGAGGCCCGATCAGAAAAAGAGGTTGTGTCATCGTGGGTTTTCCCCAATAGGTCGCAATGCGGCGAAAGCCGGTGTCATGAGAATAGCGATCATACCATCAAACTAGTACAATTTCGATTGTAAAGAAAAAATTCCACTTAAAGTGAAAATCTCAATACACCCCTTACTATACCAATAAATATTCAAGAATGAAGTGTAAATAATAAATTACATTTAGCCACGACTACGTTGCACTTCCAGCCACCACTTCTCCAGCTCCGCGGCAAAGGCCTGGCGGTCACGTTGTGAAAGGCTATCTGGTCCGCCGGTCTGGATCCCACTGGCACGTAAGGTATCCATAAAATCGCGCATCGTCAGGCGCTCACGAATGGTCGCTGGCGTGTAACGTTCGCCGCGCGGATTAAGCGCCGCTGCGCCTTTCTCGATGGCTTCAGCAGCCAAAGGTATATCTGCGGTGATCACCAAATCGCCCGCTTCACACTGCCGGACAATTTCGTTATCGGCAACGTCGAAACCTGCCGCGACGCGCAGCGTACGAATAAATCGCGATGGCGGCACGCGTAAACTCTGGTTTGCTACCAGTACCAGCGGCATCTGCATACGTTCCGCCGCGCGATACAAAATCTCTTTAATTACATTGGGACACGCGTCGGCATCCACCCAAATTGTCATAAAGTCATCCTTTGTTGGGTAATCCTCTATTGTGTCGCGCTTTTGCCTTCCGGCATAGTTCTGTTTATGCTTCTGCCAGCGATTATCAAAACAATGAATTTCACGGCAGGAGTGAGGCAATGGAAAAGAAAATCGGTTTTATTGGCTGCGGCAATATGGGAAAAGCCATTCTCGGCGGTCTGATTGCCAGCGGTCAGGTGCTTCCAGGGCAAATCTGGGTATACACCCCCTCCCCGGATAAAGTCGCCGCCCTGCATGACCAGTTCGGCATCAACGCCGCAGAATCGGCGCAAGAAGTGGCGCAAATCGCCGACATCATTTTTGCCGCCGTTAAACCTGGCATCATGATTAAAGTGCTTAGCGAAATCACCTCCAGCCTGAATAAAGACTCTCTGGTCGTTTCTATTGCTGCAGGTGTCACGCTCGACCAGCTTGCCCGCGCGCTGGGCCATGACCGGAAAATTATTCGCGCCATGCCGAACACTCCCGCGCTGGTTAATGCCGGGATGACCTCCGTAACGCCAAACGCGCTGGTAACCCCAGAAGATACCGCTGATGTGCTGAATATTTTCCGCTGCTTTGGCGAAGCGGAAGTAATTGCTGAGCCGATGATCCACCCGGTGGTCGGTGTGAGCGGTTCTTCGCCAGCCTACGTATTTATGTTTATCGAAGCGATGGCCGACGCCGCCGTGCTGGGCGGGATGCCACGCGCCCAGGCGTATAAATTTGCCGCTCAGGCGGTAATGGGTTCCGCAAAAATGGTGCTGGAAACGGGAGAACATCCGGGGGCACTGAAAGATATGGTCTGCTCACCGGGAGGCACCACCATTGAAGCGGTACGCGTACTGGAAGAGAAAGGCTTCCGTGCCGCAGTGATCGAAGCGATGACGAAGTGTATGGAAAAATCAGAAAAACTCAGCAAATCCTGATGACTTTCGCCGGACGTCAGGCCGCCACTTCGGTGCGGTTACGTCCGGCTTTCTTTGCTTTGTAAAGCGCCAAATCTGCCGATTTCAACCACTCACGATAGTGACTCATTTGTGGGTTCAGCGGCGCAACCCCCACACTAATCCGTAAAGTTACCTGTGGCGTATTCGGCAAGCGTAACGTGTTTAGCCCTTCACGCACCCGTAACATGGCGGTAATGGCGCTCTCAGCTGGCGTACCGGACATGATTACTGCAAACTCATCGCCGCCAAACCGACCAATCACATCGCTACCGCGCAGGGTAATTTGTAACTGTCGGGTAAGCGCCACAATCGCTTCATCGCCCACATCATGACCCCAGGTATCGTTGATGCTCTTGAAATGGTCGATATCGATAATCAGTAACGTTGCATCGCGATTATGCCGCCGACAGTTATCAAATTCATTGCGTAACATAGTTTCCCAATGACGTCGGTTATACACGCCCGTCATGCCGTCGCGGGTACTCATGACCTGCAACCTGCGTTTATGTTCCGCCAGTTTGGTTGCCGTCTGGTAGCTGACCCAGCCAAACAGCAGAGGATAAACGACAATAATGGGAAGGGAGAGCCACCATTCCAGCGGCGCACTATTGAACGACACGGTAATGCCCGTAAGCTCGAGGGTGACAAGGCAGGAAACCACCATCAACACCAGACCCGCGACAAACAGACGGGGGCCGCCTGCCCCCATCAAATTCAGACACATAATCATCAACATAGCGGTGGAAGGCAGCACGTTTACGCCCATTACGCCTACCCACATTCCCGCTAATACTGCATCGGTTTTTAAGTTGTAAATTTCCCGGCTAAGCGGATCGACGGCCCTGCTCGCTATCTGCCAGGCTAAATGCGGCCAGACGAACGCCCAGCCGACCAACACCAGCCACCACCAGCCCGGCGGCGGGTGCGAAACCAGCGTTGAAGCAATCGGTAAGAACATGCCAGCCAGGCCAACCGCACGGGGTAGTCTGACGCGACGGGCGAAGCGCAGCCCGGACCGCTGATGTTCGTTTTGAGGAGTTAAAGGAGGTTCCTCCCCATGCGCCGCCGCTTTTTTGAAAAAGTTTTCATCATTCATTATTTTTGGGAACATTCAGAAACAATTTTCCCAAATTATAGAGACGGGGCTAAAGGCAGAAGTATGAAATTTCGGGTGAGCCACTTTCGTAGCTCACCCGTTAGCACTATCAGGTATCAGGCGGCTTTCTTGAGGCAGGCACTCATAAACTTATTACGATCATCACCTTTCAGAGATTGTTGCGTTGCTTGATTATTACATTCGCGCATCTTTTGCTGCTGTGGCGTCAAACTTTTTTCACCAGGCGCAGACTTGCTGTTCTTCAGGCAATCACTCATGTAGGTCTTACGAGCATCCCCTTTCAACGCCTGCGCCGTCGCCTGCTGATTACAGGATGTCATACGCTGTTGTTGTGGGGTTAAGGTTCTCTCGGCAGCGCCGACGGTGGTTAAAAAAACCAGACCAAAAAGCAAGGTAACCAGTAATGTTATTTTCATAGCACCATCCCTCTTCATGTTTTAACCATGAGCGTATGCGCCCGTGATCTGCCATTAAGTCTGGTTGCTAACAGCAAAAAAACCACCCGGCAGCGAAAATTCACTGCCGGGCGCGGTTTTATTTCAGCCCCAGGGCGGCTTTCATGGTGTAGAAGAGATCGGTCTGGTCGGTCAGTCCAACAACATTGGCGGCATGCGGGCCATACGCCGCAATACGCAACTGACTGCCGGTATGTTCTTGTGAATCCTCTTCGGAGTTCTCGTAGCTCATCACCATCACTGCGCCATCTTTGGTATTTAGCGCCTGGGTGAGGCCCGGAGCTTTGGTATCCGGCGCGACAATCTGGCTGGCGTGGGCGTGATCAGCGGTGACTATGACCAGCGTATTGCCATCCTTTTTAGCGAATTCCAGCGCCCGTTGTACGGCTTCATCGAGATCGACCGTCTCGCCAATTTGCCCACAAGGATTCGCAGCGTGATCCTGTTTATCGATTGACGCACCTTCAACTTGCAGGAAAAATCCTTTCTCATTTTTACTCAACAATTCAATGGCTTTGTCGGTCATCTGCGCCAGGGTTGGTACACTGTCATTACGTTGCGGATTAGGCGTACAGGTGACTGCGGGCTTATCGATATTGCCGTGGTACGTTGCTTTCGGTCCTAGCCAGCGCACTGGCATATTGCCGTCAGCAAACAGTCCAAGCAGAGGTTTTTGCTGATTCGCTTCCGTCACCGAATTCAGTGAGGCAGCATCGCTGACCAACTGATAACCACGCGCCTGTGCCTGTTCACGCAGCGTTTTTCCCTGCCATTCACCGGCGGTTGCCGTTTCAGCAATGGTTTTTGCGCCACCGCCAAGCGTAACGTCGGCACGAGCGTTAAGCAGCTGTTCGGTAATCGATCCTTTTCCGCCTTTTTCCAGAGCGTTACCCGGACATTTTTCACTGGTCGCGCTCGGACCGTAGCATTTGCGCGAAGTCACATGTGCCACCAGCGCAGCGGGCGTGGCATCCTGCAACTCTGCGGTAGAAACGTTACCGGTCGCCAGACCTGCGGCTTTTGCCATTTCCAGAATCGTTGGGTGATCTTTTTCGTGAATATCGACGCCCAGCGCGCCGTTATAGGTTTTGACACCGGTTGACCAGGCGGTTGCTGATGCAGCCGAATCGGTGACGTAGTCCGGTTTGCCGGTTTTTTTATTCAGCGCATAGTGAGTGTATTGCCCGGTAAGCGGTAAGGCATCGATACCTTTAAAAAAGCCGCCCGCACCTTCGGCATAATTACGTGCGGCTGTAATTTCCGAATCCCCCATCCCATCGCCAATCAGCAAAATAATATTTTTTGCAGGTTTATCGCTAAGAGAATCACGCAGAGCGGCAGTCTGATCACCCGTTAAACGGCGAGCACCGCCGGGTGCAGTAATATCGCCCTGAGCAGCCCGGTTTTCCAGAACAGGCATTTCTGGTGTCCGGGCTTTTGTCACAGGGGTAAACAGTAACGATAAGAGTGCCAGTGCAATAGTGCTTTGTTTCACTTTATTTTCTCCATGTACAAATACATTAAAAAATAAAAACAAAGCGACTATAAGTCTCGGCCGTGACAACTTTATGACAGCTGTTGAAAAGATTAACTTTTTACTGACGAGGATGCTTCAATAACTTCTTTACGTAATCGCGCAGCAGCTCCGTATCGTCGTCAGGAATGCTGGCATCGGGCTTTACCTCGTACAGCGCCCCCTCTACCTGATCAATCAACCGCTGTTGGTCATTTTGCGCCATATTGCGAAGCATTGCAGTGACGATAATCTCCAAAGCTTCTACCTGCGCACACAGTTCTTTCGACTCTTCTTCTTTTTGGGCAAGCTTAAATAACAACTCAGCAATGAGATTTTTCATGTCTGTATTTCCTTATCCAAAGTATGGAGAAGTTAACATTATGTTTCACAACTTCATAGTGTCTGGAAGTATTATTTTTATGACAAAGGAAATACTTTGCGCAAATATTTTTTGTTTGATTACCAGCGAAACGTTTCTCTTATTTAAATAATTACCCACACAAAATATAGGAT
>NZ_SJWV01000039.1:0-29107 GCF_004352695.1 Escherichia sp. KCJ4928 | reverse complement strand
ATAAAAAAGTAGTCAGTTAATGCACTTAAGGGATTATTAACAAATGAATAAGGAAGAACAATATCTTCTTTTTGCGCTTTCTGCGCCCATGGAAATACTTAATCAGGGTTGCAAACCCGCGCATGACTCGCCAAAAATGTATACCGGTATAAAAGAATTCGATCTCTCATCATCCTGGGGAATAAATAATCGTGATGATTTAATTCAGACTATTTATCAGATGACTGATGATGGTCATGCCAATGATTTAGCTGGCTTATATCTGACATGGCATCGCTCTTCCCCTGAAGAGTGGAAAGCATTAATTGCTGGTGGCTCGGAGAGAGGGTTGATTTATACCCAATTCGTTGCCCAAACCGCTATGTGCTGTGGAGAAGGGGGAATCAAAGCCTGGGATTATGTTCGAATGGGGTTTCTGTCACGGGTCGGTGTGCTCAACAACTGGCTGACGGAAGAAGAGAGTTTATGGCTGCAATCGCGCGTCTATGTACGAGCTCACCATTACTATCACAGCTGGATGCACTATTTTTCCGCCTATTCGTTAGGACGTCTCTACTGGCAATCTTCTCAGTGCGAAGACAACACTTCGCTACGCGAGGCGCTAACCCTGTACAAATACGATAGCGCCGGGAGTCGGATGTTCGAAGAGCTGGCAGCGGGAAGCGATCGTTTCTATGCCACGCTTCCCTGGCAGCCATTAACTGTCCAGCCTGAATGCCCGGTAACGCTTAAGGATGTGAGCGACCTATGAAAACATGTTGGCAAATCCTCGAAATTGAAAGCACGACGCAAATAGACATTATCCGCCAGGCTTATCTTGCTCGCTTACCGTTATGTCATCCCGAAACCGATCCGCAGGGGTTTAAAGCATTACGCCAGGCCTATGAAGAGGCCCTGCGACTGGCGGTAAATCCTGTCGGGGAAGCAGATAATGAAGATAAAGATGCCGCCGCTGAACATGAAATACTACGTGCATTCAGGACATTACTGGATTCAGAAAGTGATCGTTTTCAGCCCTCCGCCTGGCAGAAATTTATTCAGCAATTAAATACCTGGAACATGGAGGATGTCGATCAATTACGCTGGCCGCTGTGTGCAATCGCTATAGAAGCGCGATATCTTTCATTAAATTGTGCTTCTTTGCTGGCAGAGCGTTTGAACTGGCATTCGTTTAATGACAGCGAAGGAATGGATGAGGAAGAAAGGGAGGCTTTTCTTGAGGCCATTCAGGCTGGTGATTGTTTCGATTTCCTTAGCCTTCTGGAATATCCCGTCGCGTTACAGAACCAGACTGTTGAATATTACTTCGCGCTGGAACGTTGCTGCCGTTACCATCCTGACTATGTCACTGCGTTTTTGGCGATGGAAGGTCCGTGGTTCATTCCTGATGATGCAAAGTTACATCGCAAACTGTTGCGCTGGTACAGCTCGGTGCAAACAGGTATGGCGGAACTCATTCCTGTAGCCAAACAGTGGCAAGCGGAAGAACCAGAAAGCGAAGATGCCCGGTATTACCAGTGTGCACAACGTTTGTACTGCGGCGAGGGGGAAAGCCTGCTTGCTGAGCTCTGCGCATACTGGGAGAGTTACCCATCTACACAAGCTGATAATTTGTTGTTGCAGTGGAGCAAGCGTCATTGCCCGGATTATTTCGCGTTATTAGTGATGGTTATCGAAGCGCGGAGCATGGTAGATGCGCAAGGTCAACCGCTGAAATATGTTCCTGGTGAGAGCGCCCGGACGCGGCTGTTATGGGCGGAAATTTTACATAGCGGAAAATTATCGCCGTTAGGTCAATCGTTTATTGAGTCGTTATTCTTCAAACGCAAAGCATGGGCGTGGTGGAAATCGAGAGTCGGTAGCGAGACAGAAGAAGATTCACCGTTACTGGATTTGTATCGGGTAGCGGAACAGGTAGTACTTGAAGCGTTTCCGAAACAAGAGATGCTGGCCCGTCTTAATACAAGGCTGGAAGGCGGAGATGCTCATCCATTAGAGGCCATTATCACCCGGTTGCTGTTGACGAAAGTAAAACTCGAGCCGGAGGATGAAGATGTCGATGAGCCAACACCTGAAAACCATGAAGAAAAAAATGATGAGGGTGAAAAACCACAGAGCATTACCAGCATTATCAAAATCAGTTTAACGGTGCTGGTTATAGGTTATGCTCTCGGCAAAATCGCGATGTTGTTTAGTTGACGATGTGTTTTTTGCGCCGATGCCGGATGCAGCGTTTACGCCGCATCCGGCAGCCGTGATTATGAGGTCTCAATGGCTAAATAAACGCTCGCCCGCCGCCTGACCTCATCGACGCGGGCCATATCGTTTGACTGCAGCGCCGCATCAAAATCGGTGATCACCCGGCCAATCTCTTCTCGCTCGTCACCCAGCGCCCGCGCCCACAACTCTTCCAGTTTGGCTTTAAAGGTGCGATTGATGAGCATATCGCGCGGATAAATTTTCAATGCGGATAACCGCGTCCGACTCTCTTCAATCTGCTGCGCGCTCAATGTTACCGGGCTGTGGTTAATCACTCTGGACTTAACGCTGCCGTCTTCCAGAAGCACGTCAACTTCAAGCAACCCGTTGATATCATAACTAAAGCGAATATCAATCGACTGATAAGCCCCGGTTTTCTTCAACGGCACATCGAAGGATTCCACCAGAATGTTGTTTTTAACTTTGTGGTTTTCTCCCTGATAGACGTTAACCGTAATTGAATCCTGTTCCGGGTGCATGGTTGAATAAGTTTCTACACGCGACACGGGCACAGTGGTGTTTCGTTCAATAATCGGCGAGAAAATGCCGGAAACGCCCTGGCGGTTAACTTCAACGCCCAACGAGTAAGGGCAAATATCAGTGAGGATTACCTCTTCAATATCTTCACTGCGTAAGCGGCAGGCGGCCTGGATTGCTGCGCCCAGCGCGACAATGGTGCTCGGATCGTAACTTTGATACGGTAATTTGCCAAACAGACGCACGGCGATTCGCTGCACCAGCGGCATTTGTGACGCGCCGCCAACCAGCACCAGACTGTCGATTTGACTCGGCTTCAGACGTGCATCGCGCAACGCCTGTTCAATCGGCACTCGCAAGCGATTGAGCAGCGGCAACCACAAATCTTCCAGTTCGTTCTCGTAAAATTCGCACTCCCGCGTTTCATCCTGGTACTGCCAGCGAATGTGCAATGGCGATTGATTGCTACATTTTGCCGCTTCCACACAGGCGTACAAGGCTGCCAGTTCACTCTCGTTAAGCGTGGTCCTGGCGACATCCGCGCGTTTTAAAACCTCATCGACCAGCATATGGGTAAAATCTTCGCCACCAAGAAAGTTGTCGCCAGCGGAGGCGTGAACTTCAATCACCGGCGTGGCGTACTCAAGCACCGTAACGTCAAACGTGCCGCCACCGAGATCAAACACCAGCGAACGGGTATTTTGTTGGGTATGCAGGCCATACGCCATCGCAGCTGCTGTGGGTTCATTAATTAAGCGTACCGCATTTAACCCGGCTAACTCCGCTGCTAAACGGGTATGCTTGCGTTGTTCATCGCTGAAATAAGCCGGAACGGAGATCACCACATCTTTAATCGGACGTTGCAGAAATTCTTCGGCATCTTCTTTTAATGAGCGTAATACCAAAGAGGACAGTTCTGGCGCGTTAAATGTGTCGCTGCCTAACCGCCAGTTGGTATTACTGCCCATTGCACGTTTAAATAACGCTGCCGTTTTATCCGGATGCGAAGTACGCCGTGATACAGCCGGTTTTCCGACTAAAATATGATTATTTTCATCCATGCTAATTATGGATGGTGTTAAATATTCACCGAACTTATTTGGAATTAATTGCGCGGCACCGTCTTTCCAGACGGCAATTAAACTATTGGTAGTGCCGAGATCGATACCAATGGCGAGTTCTGCATTATCCATTGCATTTATATCTTGAAAGAAAAAGAGATAAACAGATTAAGACCACCCAGGTAACGCGTGGTGATCTTAATCAATGACGTGTGTTAAGCGTAAAATTTCAGACGATCAGCCAGTAAATCAACAAAGCCCTGACGATCAACATCGACCATTACAGTGGCATTCGGTTTATTGCCAGTCAGATAATAATAATCAACAACCGTCATACCCTGGCTATATTTCCCCTGTGTTTCCACGCCAACCCAGCGCTCAACAGTGGTAAACAACTCGGGTTTCAACAGCCAGGCGATGGTGCATGGGTCATGCAGCGGTGCACCGACAAAGCCCCATTTTTCGTCTTTATGATATTCGAGGAAGAAATCCAGCAGTTCGGCAACAATGGTTGAAACAGGGTTGCCAATCGCGCGGAAACGCTCGGTGTCTTCAACGTGGATTTGTGCTTTGTGAGTAACATCCAGACCGGCCATCACCACTGGGATCCCTGACTGGAAGACAATTTCTGCCGCTTCCGGGTCAACGTAAATATTAAATTCAGCCGCAGGCGTCCAGTTACCAAGCCCCATTGCGCCGCCCATAATCACGATACGGGCAATTTTGCTATGCAGTTCCGGATGGCTATTGAGCAGCAAGGCAACGTTAGTTTGCGGTCCGGTAGACACAATCGTGACAGGTTCCGCACTTTCGCGCAGCGTTTTCGCCATCAGCTCTACCGCCGTACAGTTTTGCGGTGCGAACGTCGGTTCCGGTAATGCCGGGCCATCCAGACCGCTTTCGCCGTGCACATTGTCCGCGATAATCAACTCACGCATTAACGGTTTTACCGCGCCGCCTGCTACCGGAATATCGGTGCGATTAAGCAAGGTCAGCATACGCAGAACATTGCGTAAGGTTTTTTCTGGTGTCTGGTTTCCGGCGGAAGACGTAATTGCTTTGACATCAAGCTCTGGTGAGGCGAGGGCGAGAACTATTGCGATAGCGTCGTCATGACCTGGGTCGCAATCTAACAGAATTGGCAGTGCCATTGTTGCTCCTTGTTGTGTGCTTCTTTGCGACAAGGGTAACGCCAGGATGTAACAGATACGAGGGGCGAAACGATAAAGCGTGAGATGGCGCGCACTTGGGTAGGCGCGCCAGAGTGATTAATGCAGGATTTTCGCGAGGAAGTCTTTCGCGCGGTCCGATTTCGGATCATCGAAGAAAGCGTCTTTCGGCGAGTCTTCGACAATTTTACCCTCGTCCATAAAGATCACCCGATTCGCCACTTTGCGGGCAAAGCCCATTTCGTGGGTCACCACCATCATGGTCATTCCTTCGTTCGCCAGTTCCACCATCACGTCCAGCACTTCGTTGATCATCTCCGGATCCAGCGCCGATGTCGGTTCGTCGAACAGCATCGCAATAGGATCCATACACAACGCGCGAGCGATTGCCACACGCTGCTGCTGACCGCCGGAAAGCTGCGCCGGAAATTTATTAGCATGTGCGGAAAGTCCCACGCGCTCCAGCAATTTCAATGCTTTTTCACGAGCGGGCGCTTTATCGCGTTTAAGCACTTTCACCTGCGCCAGAGTCAGGTTTTCAATAATCGACAAATGGGGGAACAACTCAAAATGCTGGAACACCATCCCGACGCGGGAACGCAGCTTTGCCAGATCGGTTTTCTTGTCATTAACCACGATACCATCGACGGTGATTTCACCTTGCTGCACTGGTTCGAGGCCGTTGACGGTTTTAATCAGCGTTGATTTGCCGGAACCAGACGGGCCGCAAACCACCACCACTTCGCCTTTTTTCACTTCGGTTGAGCAGTCGGTCAGCACCTGAAAGTGACCATACCATTTTGAAACATTTTTCAGGGTAATCATTATGCTGTCCTTCTTTTCAAGTAGCTGACCAACAACGACGCGCTAAGACTAATAACGAAATAAACAAATCCGGCAAATAGGATCATCTCAACCTGCGTACCATCACGCTCACCAATGGTTGAGGCGGTACGGAAGAAATCGGCCAGAGATAACACATACACCAGTGAGGTATCCTGGAACAGTACGATGCCCTGAGTGAGCAGAAGCGGCACCATCGCGCGGAACGCCTGCGGCAGAATAATCAGTTTCATCGACTGCCAGTGAGTCATTCCCAACGCCAGCGCGGCGCTCGACTGACCACGAGAAATACTTTGAATACCAGCACGGATAATCTCTGAATAGTAGGCCGCTTCAAACATTGAAAACGCCACCATCGCCGAAATTAAACGGATATCATTTTTTGGTGATAATCCCAGCACGTTTTGCAGAAAACCTGGCACGATCAGGTAAAACCACAGCAAAACCATAACTAAAGGAATCGAGCGGAATACGTTAACGTAGGCTTTGGCAAACCACGCTACGGGCGCAAAGCTGGACAAGCGCATCACCGCCAGCATGGTGCCCCACAAAATACCAATCACGACTGCCGTGACGGTGATTTTCAGCGTGATCACCAGCCCGTCGAGCAGATATGGCAGGGAAGGGACAATGGAACTCCAGTCAAACTCGTACATTATTTGCCCCCCATGTTGCCAGGCAGGCGAACTTTACGTTCAACCAGCGTCATTACCAGCATGATAACCGCGTTAATCAACACATACGCCAGCGTAATAGCGGTAAACGACTCCCAGGCGTGGGCTGAGTAATCAAGCAATTTACCCGCCTGCGCCGCCATATCCACCAGACCAATAGTCGAGGCGATGGCGGAGTTTTTCACCAGGTTCATCATCTCGGAAGTCATCGGCGGGACGATAACGCGATAAGCATTAGGCAGCAGTACGTATCGATAAGCCTGCGGTAGCGTCAGGCCCATCGCCAGCGCGGCATTTTTTTGCCCACGCGGCAACGACTGAATGGCGGCGCGTACCTGTTCGCAAACACGGGCGGCGGTAAACAGCCCCAGGCAGAGCATGGATGAAAGGAAAAACTGAATATTGGGATCCAGCTCGGCCTTAAACCACATACCGATTTTCTCTGGCAGCAACTCCGGGATCACCAGATACCAGGTAAAGAATTGCACAATCAACGGCACGTTGCGGAACAGTTCGACATACAACGTACCCAGACCGGAGAGAAAACGGTTTGGAACGGTACGTAAAATGCCGAAAAATGAACCGACGAGGAAAGCGATAATCCAGGCGCAGATCGACAAAGCGATCGTCACCTGAAAACCACTCCAGATCCAACCAAGATAGGTGGTGTTGCCGAACGGGGCTTGTTGTAAAAAAATACCCCAGTTCCAGTCTATAGACATAAATCTACTCCAGAAAAAAGAGGGTAGCAGCGTTAACTGCTACCCTCGAAGATTGTTACCCAGCGTATTGCGGTTTTCAGGCCCGATGGGGAACGACCATCAGGCGTATAGTCTGTCCGTGCTACGTAACAATCGAGAGGGCTGGAATTTCCGCCCCTGGTTCTTGTAATTAGTTCAGTGCTTTGTCATTCGGTTCTTTGAACAGTGCTTTCATTTCGTCTGACAGTTCGAAATTCATGTTCAGGTTTTTCGGCGGAATTGGATTTTTGAACCATTTATCAAACCATTTTTCCGCTTCACCGGAAGTCTGCACCTGAGCGATAGTGTCATCCATCAGCTTTTTGAACTGCGGATCATCTTTACGCAACATGCAACCGTAGGCTTCCTGAGACTGCGGCTTGCCGACGATATCCCAGTTGTCTGGTTTCTTCGCTTTCGCACGTTCACCGGCCAGCAGAGCGTCATCCATCATAAAGGCAACGGCACGACCGCTTTCCAGGGTGCGGAAAGAGTCACCGTGATCTTTGGCGCTGATGATGCGCATATTCATTTTTTGCTCTTCATTCAGTTTGTTGAGCAAAACTTCAGAGGTAGTGCCGGAAGTGACGACTACGGCTTTGCCTTTCAGGTCGGCAAAATCTTTGATATCGCCGCCCTTTTTGGTCAACAGGCGCGTACCGACCACGAAAATAGTGTCAGAGAAAGCCGCCTGTTTTTGGCGTTCGACGTTGTTGGTGGTAGAACCACATTCAAAATCGAAAGTGCCGTTTTGCAGCAGTGGAATACGGTTTTGTGAGGTAATCGGAATCAGTTTTACCTGCAAGTCCGGTTTGTTGAGTTTCTTTTTCACTGCTTCAACAATGGCGTTGGAGTAATCCTGCGAATAACCCACCACTTTTTGCTGATTGTCGTAATAAGAGAAAGGTACTGAAGATTCACGGTGACCGACGACAATCACACCGTTTTTGGCGATTTTGTCCAGCGTACTGCCTGCTGCCGGGGCGGCGTCATCTGCCTGTGCCAGTCCTGCGGAAAGCGCCAGGGCGAGGATTGCTGTGGCAGGTTTACGTAATTGCATATCCAACTCCTTTATCTTCTGCGTTAAGAACGCATGGATACCCGTTGTGAGTGTTTGTGTTGTTATCGTCTGCAACTTTATTGTGCAGTGTTGTGCTTGTTAGGTAACATTTAGTTTGGCTAAATGTAAAGATATTGATGTTTTATTGTTTGTTTTTGCGAGGTGCACCGCACCATTCCGAAGCAAAATTCTTAAAATGCACTCTTTTGGTGCTACCGCTGATTTGTGGTGGTGCAACCCGGTTGCGTCGCGGCTGATTTCATTGCTTACACAGTAAATAAAGCAACTTACATGCCAAAAAATACTTAGGGGTGAATTAATTACGATTGTAATTTCAGGCTGAAAAAGTCATATTTCGGACAGAGTTATCTTTTCGGCATGGGACGTTTGCCGGGATGATAACTGTACACGGGAAAAATGCTTTTTACCTGTCTTTTCAAGGAAGAAACACCTTATGTCTGCATCTTCGGTTAAGCCGTTAAATGTTCAATTACCCGCAATAACCCTTATCCTTTTTGCGCTCTGTGTTGGGATATTTTGTTACCTCGCACAATGGATGAGTTATGAAGAAGTCGATCAATCCGCACTCATCCATCTCGGTGCTAACGTTGCTTCTCTCACGTTGTCGGGTGAATCCTGGCGCTTATTTAGCAGTGTCTTTCTGCACAGTAGTTTTTCCCATTTGCTGATGAATATGTTTGCACTCCTGGTGGTGGGGGCAGTGGCGGAACGGATACTGGGAAAATGGCGACTTCTGATTATTTGGTTATTCTCCGGCGTCTTTGGTGGGCTCATCAGCGCCTGTTATGCGTTACGCGATAGTGATCAGATAGTCATCAGCGTTGGGGCGTCCGGGGCAATTATGGGAATAGCTGGCGCTGCGTTAGCAACACAGCTTGCTTCAGGTGCGGGCACATACCATAAAAACCAGCGGCGAGTATTTTCTCTGTTGGGTATGGTGGCGCTGACACTGTTGTATGGTGCCCGGCAAGCAGGAATAGATAATGCTTGCCACATTGGCGGCCTGATTGCGGGTGGCGCGTTGGGTTGGCTGAGCGCGCGTTTATCTGGGCAAAACCGACTCGTTACGGAAGGCGGGATTATTGTTGCGGGCAGTCTTCTTCTGACCGGGGCTATCTGGCTTGCGCAGCAGCAGATGGATGAGTCAGTTTTACAAGTCAGGCAAAGCCTGCGTGAAGCGTTTTATCCACAGGAGATTGAACAAGAGCGACGGCAAAAAAAGCAGCAGTTAGCGGAGGAACGCAACGCCCTCAGGGAAACATTATCCGCTCCGGTAAGTCGTGAACAGGCCAGTGGTGATTTGCTCGCTGAGATTGCCGATATCCATGATATGGCGATCAGTCGGGATGGTAATATGTTGTATGCCGCAATTGAAAACACGAACAGCATTGTTGTTTTCGACCTCGGACAAAAGAAAATCCTGCATACCTTTACAGCGCCCATAGCGAAAGAAAAGTCAGTCAAACATTGTGGTGGCTGTAAAGATCAGGGCGTCAGATCGCTGGCATTAAGCCCGGATGAAAAGTTGATTTATGCGACTTCATTTGAAGCGAATGCGTTATCGGTCATTAACGTGGCGACAGGGGAGATTATTCAATCGATTACCACCGGTGCACATCCTGACAGCCTTATCCTCTCGCGTGATGGTACAAAAGCCTGGGTGATGAATCGCACCAGTAATAGTGTGTCAGCGATTGATCTGGTGACTTATCAGCATGTGGCGGATATCCCGCTGGAGAAATACGACGGGACGGGGACGAGTAATAAACCTGGTGCCTGGGTTATGGCTCTTTCCCCGGATGAAAAAATATTGTTGATACCCGGTATGGTCAGAGGTGACATTGTACGCATCAATACCATCACGCATCAGAAAGAAAGCTATCCGGCTAGTGATGCGCGAGGAACGATATCGGCGATGCGTTTTCGACCTGAAAACGGGGATGTAATTTTTGCCGACAACCAGGGGATTTCACGTATAAGCGTAGGGGATCAACAAGCCAGCATTATGACGCAATGGTGTAGCAGGAGCGTTTATTCCGTTGAGGGTATTAGCCCGGACGGTCAGTATTTAGCGTTGGTGTCATATGGCCTGCAAGGTTATGTCATCCTGCTCAATATTAATGCCGGGCAGATTATTGGCGTTTATCCTGCCAGCTACGTTAATCACCTTCGTTTTTCAGCGGATGGTAGAAAAATATTTGTTATGGCGAAGAACGGGTTGATCCAACTGGACAGGACGCGCTCGCTTGATCCGCAGGCAATTATTCGTCATCCCCAATATGGCAATGTGGCTTGTATCCCTGAACCGTAAGAAAAAGGGGCATGATAACCATGCCCCAAAGCTCAATGAGAAAGTACGTTTTGCTCATGCAGGATACATCAGGCACATCAACGTTTACGTGCTCGCAGACTCATCAGCACAGCGGCAAAACCAAACAGTGCCGTCAGCACCCACAGCGGCCAGTTGCCGGTACGTGCGTATGGTGTGAGTCCGGTGGTCGGCGTCACATTAGTGGTTAACACCTCGCGGGTGAACTGCGGGATCATCGCCTGAATCTCACCCTGCGGGCCAATCACCGCCGTAATGCCGTTGTTGGTGCTGCGCAACAGTGGGCGCGCCAGCTCCAGCGCACGCATTCGCGCCATCTGGAAGTGTTGCCATGGACCAATAGATTTACCAAACCACGCATCGTTGGAGATAGTCAGCAGATAGTCGGTATCCGGGCGGAAGTTATCGCGCACTTGCTCGCCAAGAATGATCTCGTAGCAAATGGCCGCAGTAAGCTCAATACCATTTACCGACAGCGGCGGCTGGATATATGGCCCACGGCTGAACGACGACATCGGCAGATCAAAGAACGGTGCTAACGGACGCAGAATCGACTCCAGCGGGACAAACTCGCCAAACGGCACCAGATGGTTTTTGTTATAGCGATCGGCTGATTCGTAGCTGTACGGTGCACCTTTACCCAGTGTGATGATGGTGTTGTAGGTATCGTAGCGGTTCTGCTTATTGAGACGCGCGTCGACAATCCCGGTTACGAGCGAGCTACCTTTATCGCGCAACTCACCGTCCAGTGCTTTGAGGAACGGTTGCTGATTAATTTCCAGATCGGTTATCGCCGACTCCGGCCAGATAATCAACGATGATTTGCCCATCAGCGGAGCCGTTGCGTTGTAGTAAATCTTCAGCGTATTAAGAAGCTGATCTCCATCCCATTTCAGTGATTGCGGAATATCGCCCTGAACCATCGAAACCTGAATGGTTTTCTCCGGTTGTGGGGTAAACCATTGGATGTAACGCAGCGGGAAGGGTAGGGCAAACAGCACGACGGCCACCACCAGCGGACGCCAGTTGCGTTTGACCAACGCCAGTGCCAGCAGGCCACTAACCATCATCAGCAGGAAGTTAATGGCTTCCACGCCCATTATCGGTGCCAGCCCTTTTAACGGGCCATCAATCTGGCTATAGCCGAACTGTAACCACGGGAAGCCTGTCAGTACCCAACCGCGCAGAAACTCGGTCACTTGCCAGAGAGAAGGGGCGGCAATCGCCACGCGCAGCCAGGTGGTTTTCGGCCACAGACGCGACAGCACGCCAGCAAACAGTCCGGTATACAGCGACAAATACGCCGCCAGCAGCACCACCAGGAAGATGTTAACCGGGCCAGGCATCCCGCCAAAGGTCGCGATGCTGACATAGACCCAGTTAATACCGCTGCCAAAGAGGCCAAATCCCCAGCAAAAGCCAATAGCGGCAGACTGGAGTGGACGGCGGTTAAAGGTCAACGCCTGAAGCCCCATCAACGAAATAATCGCCGCAGGCCAGACGTCGTAAGGAGAGAAGGCCAGCGTTCCGCAGGCACCGAATAATAACGCCAGCAGCAGGCGAATGCGCTGGCGTTCAATTAATGAGGCAAAAGCCATGTAGTTATCTATCCAGTTTCGGTTTTATTCATCCAGCTTCGGCTGGGGTGAGTCATCCGGGATTTTGACATGAACCTGAATAATACGCCGACTGTCGGCCATCGCCACTTTGAACTGGTAACCGTCGATGTCGATAGTTTCGCCACGCGCCGGAAGATGCCCAAATGCCTGCATCACCAGACCACCGATAGTGTCAACCTCTTCATCGCTAAAGTGGGTGCCGAACGCTTCGTTGAAGTCTTCAATGGAAGCCAGTGCGCGCACGGTCCAGGTATGACGACTCAGCTGACGGAAGTCGATATCATCTTCTTCGTCATACTCGTCTTCAATCTCACCAACAATTAGTTCCAGGATGTCTTCAATGGTCACCAGACCGGAAACCCCACCGAATTCGTCAATAACGATCGCCATGTGGTAACGCTGAGAGCGAAACTCTTTCAGCATCCGGTCTACGCGCTTACTTTCAGGAACGACAACCGCCTGACGTAACACTTTGTCCATGCTGAAGGCTTCAGCATCGCTGCGCATAAACGGCAGCAAGTCTTTCGCCATCAGAATCCCTTCAATGTGATCTTTGTCTTCGCTAATCACCGGGAAACGTGAGTGGGCGGACTCGATGATGACATCAAGGCATTCGTCCAGCGTCTGGTTGCGTTTCAGGGTAATCATCTGGGAGCGGGGGATCATGATGTCGCGAACGCGTTGGTCTGCGATGTCCATCACCCCTTCGAGCATATCGCGCGTATCTTCGTCGATAAGGTCGTTCTGCCCGGAATCACGGATCAGCGCCAGCAGTTCGTCACGGTTTTTCGGTTCACCGTGGAAAAGTTGGCTGAGTAACAGGGAGAAAAATCCCTTCTTGTTGCTTATCGTGTCACTACTGTGTGAATTGTCGTCGCTCATGGCGTCGTATGGGTTCTCATGTTAGTTAATCAAAACGCCGTCGTTAATCACCAACGGCGGGGACGTCTGCCAGTCAAATGCCTGGCAAATTATTCTTTCTCGGCAATGTACGGATCCTCATAGCCCAGAGCAAGCATAATCTCTGTTTCGAGGGCTTCCATTTCTTCTGCTTCGTCATCTTCGATGTGATCGTAACCTAACAAATGCAGACTGCCGTGCACCACCATATGCGCCCAGTGCGCCTCCAGTGGTTTGCCTTGCTCCTGAGCTTCCTTCTCAACCACCTGACGGCAGATAACCAGATCGCCCAGTAGCGACATCTCCATGCCAGGCGGCACTTCAAACGGGAAGGAGAGCACGTTGGTCGGCTTATCCTTACCGCGATAGGTCAGATTCAGACTGTGGCTTTCGGCGGTATCGACCACGCGAATAGTCACTTCCGATTCTTCCTGAAACTGCGGGATCACCGCATTCAGCCATGTTTGAAACTGGCTCTCTTCCGGTAACCCGGAATTATCTTCACATGCCAGTTGTAAATCGAGGATCACCTGACTCATTTTTGTTCCTGTTCTTCGCGCTTGCGTTCTGCCGCCAGCGCCGCTTTTCGTTTTTGTTCGGCTTCTTCCCAGGCTTCATAGGCGTTAACGATACGCGCCACCACAGGGTGACGAACCACGTCTTCGCTGTGGAAGAAGTTAAAGCTGATCTCTTCGACATCGGCCAGCACTTCGATGGCGTGACGTAAGCCTGATTTAGTATTACGCGGCAGGTCGATCTGTGTGACGTCGCCGGTGATAACCGCTTTTGAGTTAAAACCGATACGGGTCAGGAACATCTTCATCTGTTCGATGGTGGTGTTCTGGCTCTCATCGAGAATGATAAAGGCGTCATTCAGCGTACGACCACGCATATAGGCCAGCGGCGCGACTTCAATAACGTTGCGCTCAATCAGTTTCTCGACTTTCTCAAAGCCCAGCATTTCAAACAGCGCGTCGTACAGTGGGCGCAGATACGGGTCTACTTTCTGGCTTAAATCGCCAGGCAGGAAGCCCAGTTTCTCACCGGCTTCGACCGCCGGACGAGTCAGCAGAATACGGCGAATTTCCTGACGCTCCAGGGCATCAACTGCTGCAGCGACTGCCAGGTAGGTTTTACCCGTACCCGCCGGGCCAACGCCGAAGGTAATGTCATGGTCGAGAATATTGGCGATGTACTGCGCCTGGTTTGGCGTGCGCGGCTTAATTACGCCGCGTTTGGTTTTGATATTGACCGCTTTGCCGTACTCCGGCACGCTCTCCGCACTTTGCTCCAGTACTCGCGCTTCTTTAATCGCAAGGTGGATCTGTTCCGGTTCGATATCCTGAATCTGACCGCGCATCGGGGCTGTATCGACATACAGGCTACGCAGAATGTCTGCCGCAGCGGTGACGCAAATCGGACGGCCGGTCAGTTTAAAGTGGTTATCGCGGCGATTGATCTCGATGCCGAGACGGCGTTCGAGCTGCTTGATGTTGTCATCAAACGGGCCGCACAGGCTCAACAGACGCGCGTTGTCTGCTGGCTCCAGGGTGATTTCGCGAGTGTCTATGTTCAAACCGTTCCTCTTATCTGTATGCCGCCGGAAGCTGAACATTCACCGGCCTATAAGGAAATTATTCACGCCACAGGAAAAAGGCGCAAGCATTGCGATAAAGATGGGGATAAAGAGAGAAAAAACAAGGCCCACCGGAACGGCAGGCCTGAGAATTACGGCTGATAATAACCCACGCCAAGGTCGTTTTCTTTGCGGGTGCGGGCAATCACCGACTCCGGTGTTTCTGCCATGCGCAGACCCATTTCATCTTCAGTTCGCACCACTTTACCGCGCAGAGAGTTCGGGTAGACGTCGGTAATTTCTACATCGACGAATTTACCGATCATATCCGGCGTGCCTTCGAAGTTGACCACGCGGTTATTTTCCGTACGCCCGGAAAGCTCCATGATGCTCTTACGCGATGTACCTTCTACCAGAATACGCTGGGTGGTGCCGAGCATCCGGCGGCTCCACGCCATCGCTTGCTGATTAATGCGCTCTTGCAGAATATACAGACGCTGCTTCTTCTCTTCTTCCGGAACATCATCCACCATATCGGCGGCGGGCGTCCCCGGACGTGCAGAGAAGATAAAGCTGTAGCTCATGTCGAAATTGACGTCGGCAATCAGCTTCATCGTTTTCTCGAAGTCTTCGGTGGTTTCGCCAGGGAAGCCAACAATGAAGTCAGAACTGATCTGAATATCCGGACGCGCCGCACGCAGTTTACGGATGATCGCTTTGTACTCCAGCGCCGTGTGAGTACGGCCCATCAGGTTCAGAATGCGATCGGAACCGCTTTGTACCGGCAGATGCAGGAAGCTCACCAGCTCAGGCGTGTCGCGGTACACTTCGATGATATCGTCGGTGAATTCGATCGGATGGCTGGTGGTAAAGCGAATACGATCGATCCCGTCGATCGCAGCAACCAGACGCAGCAGATCGGCAAACGATCCGGTGGTGCCGTCGTAGTTTTCACCACGCCAGGCGTTCACGTTCTGACCGAGCAGGTTGACTTCACGCACGCCCTGAGCAGCAAGCTGGGCAATCTCAAACAGAATATCGTCAGACGGACGGCTTACCTCTTCACCACGGGTGTAAGGCACCACGCAGTAGGTACAATATTTATTGCAGCCTTCCATGATGGAGACAAACGCGGTCGGCCCTTCGGCGCGCGGTTCCGGTAGACGGTCAAACTTCTCGATTTCCGGGAAGCTGATATCTACAACCGGGCTGCGGTCGCCGCGCACGGAGTTGATCATCTCCGGCAGACGGTGCAGCGTTTGCGGCCCAAAAATAATATCGACATAGTGGGCGCGCTGGCGAATGTGCTCGCCTTCTTGCGATGCCACGCAGCCACCGACGCCGATAATCAGGTCTGGATTCTTCTCTTTTAACAGTTTCCAGCGACCCAACTGATGGAAGACTTTTTCCTGAGCCTTCTCGCGGATTGAGCAGGTGTTCAGCAGCAGCACATCCGCTTCTTCCGCCACGTCGGTCAGTTGATAGCCGTGGGTGGCATCCAGCAGATCGGCCATCTTCGATGAATCGTACTCGTTCATCTGACAGCCCCAGGTTTTAATATGGAGTTTTTTGGTCATCGACTTGCTCTTGCGAAATAGTAGCCAGGAATGCAGGGCGCATAGTGTAATGCTTTGCTGCCGTTGTGACCAGTATGAGCGTTATCAGCCCTTGGGGGTAAAAATCCTGTAAACTTAAAGCATATTGCTAACAGGATGATTGACCATGACAAATCAACCAACGGAAATTGCCATTGTCGGCGGAGGAATGGTCGGCGGCGCACTGGCGCTGGGGCTGGCACAGCACGGATTTTCGGTAACGGTGATCGAGCACGCAGAACCTGCACCGTTTGTCGCTGATAGCCAACCGGACGTGCGGATCTCGGCGATCAGCGCCGCATCGGTATCATTGCTTAAAGGGTTAGGGGTCTGGGATGCAGTACAGGCTATGCGTTGCCATCCTTACCGCAGACTGGAAACGTGGGAGTGGGAAACGGCGCATGTGATGTTTGACGCCGCTGAACTTAAGCTGCCGCTGCTTGGCTATATGGTGGAAAACACCGTCCTGCAACAGGCATTGTGGCAGGCGCTGGAAGCTCATCCGAAAGTAACGTTACGTGTGCCAGGCTCGCTGATTGCATTACATCGAGATAATGATCTTCAGGAGCTGGAACTGAAGGGCGGTGAAGTGATTCGCGCGAAGCTGGTGATTGGTGCTGACGGCGCAAATTCGCAGGTGCGGCAGATGGCGGGAATTGGCGTTCATGCCTGGCAGTATGCGCAGTCGTGTATGTTGATTAGCGTACAGTGTGAGAACGATCCCGGCGACAGCACCTGGCAGCAATTTACCCCGGACGGACCGCGTGCGTTTCTGCCGTTGTTTGATAACTGGGCATCGCTGGTGTGGTATGACTCTCCGGTACGTATTCGCCAGTTGCAGAATATGAATATGGCGCAACTCCAGGCGGAAATCGCGAAGCATTTCCCGTCGCGTCTGGGTTACGTTACACCGCTTGCCGCTGGTGCGTTTCCGCTGACGCGCCGACATGCGTTGCAGTATGTGCAGCCGGGGCTTGCGCTGGTGGGCGATGCCGCGCATACCATCCATCCGCTGGCGGGGCAGGGGGTGAATCTTGGTTATCGTGATGTCGATGCCCTGATTGATGTTCTGGTGAATGCCCGCAGCTACGGTGAAGCGTGGGCCAGTTATCCTGTCCTCAAGCGTTACCAGATGCGGCGCATGGCGGATAACTTCATTATGCAAAGTGGTATGGATCTGTTTTATGCCGGATTCAGTAATAATCTGCCGCCGCTGCGTTTTGTGCGTAATCTCGGGTTAATGGCGGCAGAGCGTGCTGGCGTGTTGAAACGTCAGGCGCTGAAATATGCGTTAGGGTTGTAGCCTTACAACATTGCCGGATGCGTGCCAACCGTAGGTCGGATAAGACGCGGCAGCGTCGCATCCGACATTGAAGGATAAGACGTGTCAACATCGCATTCGACATTGAATGAACGCAGAAAAGCAAAAAGCTCGCCGAAGCGAGCTTTTTTAATGTGGCTGGGGTACGAGGATTCGAACCTCGGAATGCCGGAATCAGAATCCGGTGCCTTACCGCTTGGCGATACCCCAACTGGGCGCACTTACGATGTAAGCGTCTTGAATAAATTGGCTGGGGTACGAGGATTCGAACCTCGGAATGCCGGAATCAGAATCCGGTGCCTTACCGCTTGGCGATACCCCAACAAATTGGTTTTTGAATTTGCCGAACGTATTCGACACATTCAGAATTTGGTGGCTACGACGGGATTCGAACCTGTGACCCCATCATTATGAGTGATGTGCTCTAACCAACTGAGCTACGTAGCCAGATTGTTTCTTCGATGGCTGGGGTACCTGGATTCGAACCAGGGAATGCCGGTATCAAAAACCGGTGCCTTACCGCTTGGCGATACCCCAATAACCGGGCGGTGAACCGCTTACTCGAAGAAGATGGCTGGGGTACCTGGATTCGAACCAGGGAATGCCGGTATCAAAAACCGGTGCCTTACCGCTTGGCGATACCCCATCCGTACAACGCTTTCTGGTGAATGGTGCGGGAGGCGAGACTTGAACTCGCACACCTTGCGGCGCCAGAACCTAAATCTGGTGCGTCTACCAATTTCGCCACTCCCGCAAAAAAGATGGTGGCTACGACGGGATTCGAACCTGTGACCCCATCATTATGAGTGATGTGCTCTAACCAACTGAGCTACGTAGCCATCTTTTTTTTCGCGATACCTTATCGGCGTTGCGGGGCGCATTATGCGTATAGAGCCTTGCAGCGTCAACCTCTTTTTCAAGGAAAATTGCTCGAAAGTGACTGTTTGGTTAGGTTGCGAACAGCGTGGCGCTATATTCGTCAATTATTGTTTACTTTGTGTTTTTTCCCCACCCTACAGCCATTCTTTTGTCGTACAGGATGAAATTCGGAATTCAACAATAGTGGTGGGAAATTAATCTATGAAATACTGGCCTACAGTGATGAGTTGTCAAACAGTGATGTGGCAAACCCGGAACATTTCCTTACTGCATATCAGAATTAACAAGCACCTCAATAACTGAAACAGCCCCGGATTTCACCGGGGCTGTTTCGCATTTCTTACTTATACGCCGACTGGTGAACGCCAACCGCACGACCAGACGGATCGTCCATTTTCTTGAACGCCTCATCCCACTCAATCGCTTTAGCGGAAGAACACGCGACGGAAGGACCGCCCGGTACGCACTCAGCGGCGCTCGGAAGTGGGAACAGTTCTTCAAAGATCTCCCGGTACAGATACGCTTCTTTGGACGTCGGCGTGTTGTACGGGAAGCGGAAGCGGGCAGTTTCCAGCTGTTGATCAGAAACCTGCTGCGCCGCCACTTCTTTCAGGGTGTCGATCCAACTGTAACCGACGCCATCGGAGAACTGCTCTTTCTGCCGCCAGGCCACGCTTGCAGGCAGGTATGACTCAAAACATTCACGCAGGATGTGTTTTTCCATTTTGCCGTTACCGCACATTTTATCCTGTGGGTTAATACGCATCGCCACATCAAGGAATTTTTTGTCGAGGAACGGAACGCGCGCTTCCACGCCCCAGGCGGACATCGCTTTGTTGGCGCGCGCGCAGTCATACATATGCAGGGCCAGCAGTTTACGCACCGTCTCTTCATGCAGTTCTTTAGCGTTGGGCGCTTTATGGAAGTAAAGATAACCGCCAAACACTTCATCAGAACCTTCACCGGACAGCACCATTTTAATGCCCATCGCCTTGATCTTACGCGACATTAAATACATCGGTGTTGAAGCGCGAATAGTGGTCACATCATAAGTTTCGATGTGGTAAATCACGTCGCGGATGGCATCCAGACCTTCCTGTACAGTGAAGTGAATTTCGTGATGCACCGTGCCCAGATGGTTTGCCACTTCCTGGGCTGCTTTAAGATCCGGTGAACCCGGCAGACCTACAGCAAAGGAGTGTAACTGCGGCCACCAGGCTTCAGAGCGTTCCTGATCTTCCACGCGACGGGCTGCGTATTTCTTGGTGATAGCGGAAATAATTGAGGAATCCAGACCACCAGAAAGCAGCACACCGTAAGGCACATCAGACATCAGATGGCTTTTAACGGAATCTTCCAGAGCCTGACGCAGCTCGTTTTTGTCGGTCACGTTATCTTTCACTGCATCAAAGTCGAACCAGTCGCGATGATAATAAGAACGGATTTCGCCGTCCTGGCTCCACAAATAGCTCCCCGCCGGGAACTCTTTAATCGTGCGGCAAACTGGCACCAGCGATTTCATTTCTGAGGCCACATACAGCTGACCGTGTTCGTCATAGCCCATATACAGTGGGATGATCCCCAGATGGTCGCGACCAATCAGGTAGGCATCTTTTTCGCTGTCGTACAGGGCAAAGGCAAACATGCCCTGCAAGTCGTCGAGAAATTCCGGCCCTTTTTCCTGATACAGCGCGAGGATCACTTCGCAGTCAGATCCGGTCTGGAACTGATAACGATCGCCATATTCGGCGCGCAGTGCCTGGTGGTTGTAGATTTCACCGTTTACCGCCAGCACATGAGTTTTTTGTTGGTTGTAGAGAGGTTGCGCCCCCGCGTTAACGTCAACAATTGACAGACGTTCGTGGGCGAGAATGGCGTTATCGCTGGCATAAATACCGGACCAGTCCGGGCCACGATGACGCATCAGGCGTGACAGCTCGAGTGCTTTCTTACGCAGCTCAACTGCGTCTGTTTTGATATCGAATACGCCAAAAATTGAACACATAACCTTCTCCGTTAACCTGGTATTTGTTGCTTGTTGTGTTTGCTTGTTTAAAAAAATGCCGCAAAGCAGCACTGTGCGCAAGCGATTTGGCGGTGAAAAAATAAAAAACGTAATGGTGATTGTCGATTGGTGAAAAAAGGTCTGGTGTGAGGATATATTTATTGATGAATCGATAATTTTTGACGGGTTTTATTGAATGGGATGATTTTAATGATGGGTAAAAATAAGAAACCACGTCCGCAGACGTGGTTGCTATTCAGATAACGTCGATTTCAGCGACCGACGGGTAAATCCAGCTTGGGCGGAACGGCATACTGTCGATATCGTCGAGCGATGAAACACCAGAAAGCACCAGAATCGTCTCCAGACCGGCCTGGAAGCCCGCCAGAATATCGGTACGCAGGTTATCGCCGACAATCACTGTTTCTTCCGAATGCGCCTGCATTTTGTTTAATGCCGCGCGGATGATCCACGGGCTGGGCTTACCAACATAGAACGGTTTGCGCCCGGAGATTTTCTCAATCCCTGCACACAACGCGCCACAGGCCGGATAAAAACCGCGCCCGTGAGTATCCGGGTTGGTGGCGATAAAGCGTGCACCGTTAGCGACGAAATAGGCCGCTTTATGCATCATGTCCCAGTTGTAGGAACGCGTTTCGCCAACAATCACAAAATCAGGGTTCACATCGGTAATAGTGAAACCGGCTTTGTACAGTTCATGAATCAGTGCGCCTTCGCCCACCACATACGCTTTCTTGCCTTCCTGGCGACGCAGGAAATCGGCGGTCGCCATCGCAGAGGTATAAAACACGCTATCCGGCACATCGACACCGGCAGTGGCAAAGCGGTTCGCCAGATCCTGCCCGGTCTGCGAAGGATAGTTGGTCAGCAACACCAGCGGCAGGCCTTTATCCATAATCCCGTGCAAAAATTCCGCTGCACCCGGTACGGCGACGTTATCGTGCATCAGCACGCCGTCGATATCGCAAATTACATTTTTAATGGTCATGGACTACCCAGAATATTGACAACAATAAGCGCCACTATAAAAGCACATTAATTTTCCAGCAAATGCTGGAGCAAAATACCGTTGAGCATGGCGCGTTTTACCAGCGCAAAAGCGCCGATTGCCGAGCGGTGATCCAGCTCAGAACGTACCACCGGCAGATTAGTACGAAACGCCTTCAGCGCCTGGGTATTAATGCAGCTTTCAATAGCAGGGAGCAGCACTTTATCGGCTTCGGTGATTTCACCGGCAATAACAATTTTTTGCGGATTAAATAAGTTGATCGCAATGGCGATGGTTTTGCCCAGATGACGACCGACATACTCAATCACTTCCGACGCCAGGCTATCGCCTTTGTTCGCGGCTTTGCAGATAGTTTTGATGGTGCAGTCGTCCAGCGGCACGCGGCTCTGGTAGCCCTGCTTTAACAGATTCAACACCCGTTGTTCAATAGCAGCGTTGGCAGCGATAGTTTCCAGGCAGCCAAAGTTGCCGCAGTGGCAGCGTTCACCCAGCGGTTCGACCTGAATATGGCCAATTTCACCGACGTTGCCGTTGCGGCCAATAAAAATGCGCCCGTTAGAGATGATTCCGGCCCCGGTTCCGCGATGGACACGCACTAAAATGGAGTCTTCGCAATCCTGACTTGCACCGAAGTAGTGCTCCGCCAGCGCCAGACTACGGATATCGTGACCAACGAAACAGGTCACTTTAAAACGTTCTTCCAGAGCTTCTACCAGCCCCCAGTTTTCTACCTGAATATGCGGCATGTAATGAATTTTGCCGCTGTCCGGGTCAACAAGCCCTGGCAGGATCACCGAAATCGCGATCAGCTCGCGCAGTTTGCGCTGGTAGCTATCAATAAACTGAGCAATGGCATTCAACAGGGCATGTTCCAGCGTTTGCTGGGTACGTTCCGGCAGCGGGTAATGTTCTTCTGCCAGCACTTTGCTGCTGAGATCAAACAGGGTGATGGTGGCGTCGTGACGACCAAGCCGTACGCCGATTGCGTGGAAATTGCGGGTTTCGGTGACGATGGAGATAGCGCGGCGGCCCCCGGTGGAGGCCTGCTGATCAACTTCTTTGATCAGCCCGCGTTCGATAAGCTGACGCGTAATTTTGGTTACGCTGGCGGGGGCAAGCTGGCTTTGCTCGGCAATCTGAATCCGCGAGATTGGCCCGTACTGGTCAATCAGGCGATAAACCGCCGCGCTGTTAAGCTGTTTTACGAGATCAACATTACCTATCTGAGCTTGTCCGCCTGGTGTCATACTTTCTCTTATTGAGTTACGACCTCGTTACCGTTAACGATGGTCTTGGTGATTTTAAAATCAGGTGTGAATGCGGTCAGGTTGGCTACTTTACCTGCGGCGAGCGTGCCGAGACGTTTTTCAACGCCAATCGCACGCGCCGGATAGAGCGTCGCCATACGCAGCACTTCATCCAGTGCGATACCGCAATGTTCGACCAGATTACGCACGCCTTCAATCATGGTTAAGGATGAACCGCTTAACGTACCGTTCTCATCCACACAAAGTCCGTTACGGTAGTATATTGTTTTACCCGCAAAAATGAACTGTTCAATGTTGGCACCTGCTGGCGCGGTGGCGTCGGTAACCAGACACAGTTTGTCGCCTTTAAGGCGTTTAGCGTTACGAATGTTGGCGTAATCAACATGCAGGCCATCAGCGATAATACCGCAATAAATGTCAGCTTCGTCGAGGATCGCGCCCGCCAGGCCCGGTTCACGACCGGTAATATACGGCATCGCGTTGTACAGATGGGTGGCAAAGGTAATCCCCGCGCGGAAACCGGCTTTTGCTTCTTTCAACGTCGCGTTGGAGTGACCGGCAGAAACCACAATCCCGGCATTTGCCAGTTTGCTGATGACTTCCGCAGGAACCATTTCCGGTGCCAGGGTCACTTTGGTAATGACGTCGGCGTTTTCACACAGGAAATCGACCAGCGCGGCATCAGGCTTACGCACAAAATTCGGATTATGGGTGCCTTTTTTTACCAGATTCAGCCACGGACCTTCCAGATGCAGACCTAACGCCTGATTCGGATGTCTTGCCAGGTACTCGCGCATAACGCGCACGCCCTGTTTCATCAGCTCATCGCTGGTGGTGATAAGCGTCGGCAGATAGTTAGTACAGCCTGATTTCTCATTGGCTTTCTGCATGATTTCCAGCGTTTCCACGCTGACCGCTTCAGCGGTGTCGTTAAACTGTACGCCGCCGCAGCCGTTTAACTGCACATCGATAAAACCGGGGGAGAGAATGGCCCCGTTCAGTGAACGTTGTTCGATCTCTGGCGGCAGTTCCGCTACCGGACAGACGCTTTTAATCAGGCCATCAGCGATAACAACCGCGTGGTCATCAAGAAATTCGTGGCCGGTAAAGATCCGGCCCTGGGTTAATGCATACATTCTGACCCCCGATTTTAAAAAATATTGCCCTGAGCAAGGAGCCAGGGCAGGGATAACAATTACAGACCTTTGATATTTTCTGCTTCTAATTCATTGAAATATCTTAAAGTCTTAACTTTCAGCTCCATGGTGGAAGGTTCATCGCACACCATGATCGCTTTTGGATGCAGTTGCAGACAGCTGATGGTCCACATGTGGTTCACGCAACCTTCAACTGCAGCCTGCAGTGCCAGTGCTTTCTGGCTACCCAGCACCAGAATCATCACTTCTTCGGCATCCAGCAATGTACCAACACCGACAGTCAGGGCATATTTTGGCACCTGATTGACATCGTTATCAAAGAAACGAGAGTTCGCGACGCGAGTGTCATGAGTCAAGGTTTTGATACGAGTACGAGAAGCCAGAGAAGACGCCGGTTCGTTAAATGCAATATGACCGTCGTTACCTACACCGCCCATAAACAGATGAATTTTTCCGTAAGAACGGATTTTTTCTTCATACTGGCGGCATTCGGCGTCGATATCCGGGGCGTTGCCGTTGAGAAGGTTGATGTTTTCTGCTGGAATATCAACGTGATCGAAGAAATTACGGTGCATAAAGCTGTAGTAGCTTTCCGGATGCTCTTTCGGCAGACCGACATATTCGTCCATGTTGAAGGTGACAACGTGCTTAAAGCTGACCTGGCCTGCTTTATGCATTTCGACTAACGCTTTATAGGTGGTCATCGGCGTGCCGCCAGTCGGCAGGCCCAGAACAAACGGACGATCGGCAGTCGGTTTGAACGCATTGATACGATTGACGATATGGCGAGCAGCCCATTTGCCGACCTGTTCAGCGGTAGTCAGGGGGATCAGTCTCATTATTCACCTCAATAAGTAAAATGTAAGCCGTTGGCGGATTAGGCATCTTTAAGCGTAACCTGGATTTGCGCAGACAGGCGTCAATCCGACCTGATTTTTTGAATGATAAAATAAGTTTTCTGCTTTAGCCAGTAAAAGGGAGTGATGATAACGATATTTGGTGACAAAACTCACAAAAGACACGCGTTTAATTTGCGATACGAATTAAATTTTCACACACTCTGTAGCAGATGATCTAACAATCTGATTACAGAACATCGGCAGTACAATTTGCAGCAAAATAAAAATACGGCTTTAAACGAGCCAAATAGGGTTCTCGTAGGGGGAATAAGATGAATATTTTAGGTTTTTTCCAGCGACTCGGTAGGGCGTTACAGCTCCCTATCGCGGTGCTGCCGGTGGCGGCACTGTTGCTGCGATTCGGTCAGCCAGATTTACTTAACGTTGCGTTTATTGCCCAGGCGGGCGGTGCGATTTTTGATAACCTCGCATTAATCTTCGCCATCGGTGTGGCATCCAGCTGGTCGAAAGACAGCGCAGGTGCGGCGGCGCTGGCGGGTGCGGTAGGTTACTTTGTGTTAACCAAAGCGATGGTGACCATCAACCCAGAAATTAACATGGGTGTACTGGCGGGTATCATTACCGGTCTGGTTGGTGGCGCAGCCTATAACCGTTGGTCCGATATTAAACTGCCGGACTTCCTGAGTTTCTTCGGCGGCAAACGCTTTGTGCCGATTGCCACCGGCTTCTTCTGCCTGGTGCTGGCGGCCATTTTTGGTTACGTCTGGCCGCCGGTACAGCACGCTATCCATGCAGGAGGCGAGTGGATCGTTTCTGCGGGCGCGCTGGGTTCCGGTATCTTTGGTTTCATCAACCGTCTGCTGATCCCAACCGGTCTGCATCAGGTGCTGAACACCATCGCCTGGTTCCAGATTGGTGAATTCACCAACGCGGCGGGTACGGTTTTCCACGGTGATATCAACCGCTTCTATGCCGGTGACGGCACCGCGGGGATGTTCATGTCCGGCTTCTTCCCGATTATGATGTTCGGTCTGCCGGGTGCGGCGCTGGCGATGTACTTCGCAGCACCGAAAGAGCGTCGTCCGATGGTTGGCGGGATGCTGCTTTCTGTTGCTGTTACTGCGTTCCTGACCGGTGTGACTGAGCCGCTGGAATTCCTGTTCATGTTCCTTGCACCGCTGCTGTACCTCCTGCACGCACTGCTGACCGGTATCAGCCTGTTTGTGGCAACACTGCTGGGTATCCATGCTGGCTTCTCTTTCTCTGCGGGGGCTATCGACTACGCGTTGATGTATAACCTGCCGGCCGCCAGCCAGAACGTCTGGATGCTGCTGGTTATGGGTGTTGTCTTCTTCGCTATCTACTTCGTGGTGTTCAGTTTGGTTATCCGCATGTTCAACCTGAAAACGCCGGGTCGTGAAGATAAAGAAGACGAGATCGTTACTGAAGAAGCCAACAGCAACACTGAAGAAGGCCTCAATCAACTGGCGACCAACTATATTGCTGCGGTTGGCGGCACTGACAACCTGAAAGCAATTGACGCCTGTATCACCCGTCTGCGCCTGACCGTGGCTGACTCTGCCCGCGTCAACGATACGATGTGTAAACGTCTGGGTGCTTCTGGTGTAGTGAAACTGAACAAACAGACTATTCAGGTGATTGTTGGCGCGAAAGCAGAATCCATCGGCGATGCGATGAAGAAAGTCGTTGCCCGTGGTCCGGTAGCCGCTGCGTCAGCTGAAGCAACTCCGGCAACTGCCGCGCCTGTAGCAAAACCGCAGGCTGTACCAAACGCGGTATCTATCGCGGAGCTGGTATCGCCGATTACCGGTGATGTCGTGGCACTGGATCAGGTTCCTGACGAAGCATTCGCCAGCAAAGCGGTGGGTGACGGTGTGGCGGTGAAACCGACAGATAAAATCGTCGTATCACCAGCCGCAGGGACAATCGTGAAAATCTTCAACACCAACCACGCGTTCTGCCTGGAAACCGAAAAAGGCGCGGAGATCGTCGTCCATATGGGTATCGACACCGTAGCGCTGGAAGGTAAAGGCTTTAAACGTCTGGTGGAAGAGGGGGCGCAGGTAAGCGCAGGGCAACCGATTCTGGAAATGGATCTGGATTACCTGAACGCTAACGCCCGCTCGATGATTAGCCCGGTGGTTTGCAGCAATATCGACGATTTCAGTGGCTTGATCATTAAAGCTCAGGGCCATGTTGTGGCGGGTCAAACACCGCTGTATGAAATCAAAAAGTAATCTGCTTTATGCCTGATGCGACGCTTGAGCGTCGCATCCAACAATGACAAGCGGTGGAGATCTTCTCTGCCGCTTTTTTTTTCATCAATCATCCCCATAATCCTTGTTAGATTATCAATTTTAAAAAACTAACAGTTGTCAGCCTGTCCCGCTTATAAGATCATACGCCGTTATACGTTGTTTACGCTTTGAGGAATCCACGATGAGTGAGGCAGAAGCCCGCCCGACTAACTTTATCCGTCAGATCATCGATGAAGATCTGGCCAGTGGTAAGCACACCACAGTACACACCCGTTTCCCGCCGGAGCCGAATGGCTATCTGCATATTGGCCATGCGAAATCTATCTGCCTGAACTTCGGGATCGCCCAGGACTATAAAGGCCAGTGCAACCTGCGTTTCGACGACACTAACCCGGTAAAAGAAGATATCGAGTATGTTGAGTCGATCAAAAACGACGTAGAGTGGTTAGGTTTTCACTGGTCTGGTAACGTCCGTTACTCCTCCGATTATTTTGATCAGCTCCACGCCTATGCGATCGAACTGATCAATAAAGGCCTGGCGTACGTTGATGAACTGACGCCGGAACAGATCCGCGAATACCGCGGCACCCTGACGCAACCGGGTAAAAACAGCCCGTACCGCGACCGCAGCGTTGAAGAGAACCTGGCGCTGTTCGAAAAAATGCGTGCCGGTGGTTTTGAAGAAGGTAAAGCCTGCCTGCGTGCGAAAATCGACATGGCTTCACCGTTTATCGTGATGCGCGATCCGGTGCTGTACCGTATTAAATTTGCTGAACACCACCAGACTGGCAACAAGTGGTGCATCTACCCGATGTACGACTTCACCCACTGCATCAGCGATGCCCTGGAAGGTATTACGCACTCTCTGTGTACGCTTGAGTTCCAGGACAACCGTCGCCTGTACGACTGGGTGCTGGACAACATCACCATTCCTGTTCACCCGCGCCAGTACGAATTCTCGCGCCTGAATCTGGAATACACTGTGATGTCCAAGCGTAAGCTGAACCTGCTGGTGACCGACAAGCACGTTGAAGGCTGGGATGACCCGCGTATGCCGACCATTTCCGGTCTGCGTCGTCGTGGTTACACTGCTGCTTCTATTCGTGAGTTCTGCAAACGCATCGGCGTGACCAAGCAGGACAACACCATTGAGATGGCATCGCTGGAATCCTGCATCCGTGAAGATCTCAACGAAAATGCGCCGCGCGCAATGGCGGTTATCGATCCGGTGAAACTGGTTATCGAAAACTATCAGGGCGAAGGCGAAATGGTCACCATGCCGAACCATCCGAACAAACCGGAAATGGGGAGTCGTCAGGTGCCGTTTAGCGGTGAGATTTGGATCGATCGCGCCGATTTCCGCGAAGAAGCTAACAAGCAGTACAAACGTCTGGTGCTGGGTAAAGAAGTGCGTCTGCGTAATGCTTACGTCATTAAGGCTGAACGCGTGGAGAAAGATGCCGAAGGCAATATCACCACCATCTTCTGTACTTATGACGCCGACACCTTAAGCAAAGATCCGGCAGATGGTCGTAAAGTCAAAGGTGTTATTCACTGGGTGAGCGCGGCACATGCGCTGCCGGTTGAAATCCGTCTGTACGACCGTCTGTTCAGCGTGCCGAACCCTGGTGCTGCGGATGATTTCCTGTCGGTGATTAACCCGGAATCGCTGGTGATCAAACAGGGCTTTGCTGAACCGTCGCTGAAAGATGCGGTTGCGGGTAAAGCATTCCAGTTTGAGCGTGAAGGTTACTTCTGCCTCGACAGCCGCCATTCCACAGCGGAAAAACCGGTATTTAACCGCACCGTTGGGCTGCGTGATACCTGGGCGAAAGTAGGCGAGTAATTTTAAGTTCTACCAGGCCGGGTGAGGCATTTACGTCGCATCCGGCAAGAAATAGCAAACAATCCCAAACGCCGCACTCTGCGGCGTTTTTTCTGCTTTTCTTCGCGAATTAATTCCGCTTCGCAATTTATCCATAAAA
>NZ_SJWV01000399.1:0-1368 GCF_004352695.1 Escherichia sp. KCJ4928 | reverse complement strand
AGATGGTGACGGGAGACGGGCAGCGAGATACCTCCCGTACATGTGTGTCGGATAATGTTTTCATCTTAAGTTCTCTGTAACTGGTAGTGCTAAAGGTGAGAGCTTCGGGGTTATGAGGTGGTTGCGGTTGCCGGTGTCGGATAAACAGTCAGATAAACGTAACCACAACTGCCAAGGGTATCGGCTTCGCAGGTCAGCCCTTTTGCATACAGCGTGACGGTATGCTGATGTCGGGGATTCAGTTCACCGCTGGTGAGCATGAGTTCCAGTTGTTTCATCAGCAGCGGAAAGGCCTGGTCCAGATGGTATGCATCTGCGTCGCTGAAGCGGCCGCTGATACCGGCGCGGTCGGCAAGGTAATGCAGGCGGTTACCCTCCTGCACCAGACGGGCGCCAAAACAGGGCCTCACTGTGCAGGGAAGCCCCCACCAGGGGCGGTCGTGATTGTCGTCGGGATGAGTTATCCCGGAGAGTTTGTCTGACACGATAAAATCCTCTCTGAAAAGTGGTTAAGAATGGTTTAACGATGACAGGTCAGCCGGCGCGCTGACCGGTTTCGGTGAAGATGTATGCATTGACGAGAATGGCCTCATCCACAGCGGCGTCTGAGTCCATCTGGTCGTACTCGTTTTCCGGGTGACGGAACATCAGTTCAGGGTGACGCTCATCAGCCGGACATACGGGCCAAAACTGTCCTTACGGCGTTCTGCAAACACGGCCAGCACACCGGGAATATCCTGCACTTCACGACCGGTATACGCTTCAGTGCTGCCGTGCCAGCGGTATTTGCCGGTACAGAACGGAAAAAGACGGGATGCCGGATGTTGTTGGTGAATACGCATGGCTTCACCACGGGTGATGATTTTCATAGTGTGATACCTCTGAAGACAGAAGATAAAAGCGAAAACAGGTATGATGTGGTTGTGACGGTGACAGGTTAAAGCAGACCGTGTTCCGCAAAGGAGAAAACCTGGCTGCCACCGACTATCAGATGGTCCGGCACCCGGATGTCAACCAGGGCCAGCGCCTGTACCAGACGTTCGGTGATAAGCCGGTCTGCCTTACTGGGTGTGACTTCACCGGACGGGTGATTGTGTGCCAGCACCACGGCAGCGGCATTGTGGTACAGGGCGCGTTTAATCACTTCCCGGGGATGGACTTCCGTGCGGTTGATGGTGCCGGTAAAGAGGATTTCACCGGCAATCAACTGATTCTGGTTATTCAGATACAGCACCCGGAATTCTTCACGCTCCAGTCCCGCCATGTTCAGAATCAGCCATTCCCGTGCCGCACGGGTGGAGGTGAAGGCCACGCCGGGTTCATGAAGATGGCGGTCCAGGGTTTTCAGGGCCCGCAGAATGAGACTGC
>NZ_SJWV01000398.1:0-1379 GCF_004352695.1 Escherichia sp. KCJ4928 | reverse complement strand
CAGAATTCAGCCATGGTGTTGTCGGCAAAGGATACCCATAAACAGAAAGATAATCCCGTCTGACACTTTCACCAATTACGATAATTATGGTTTTATATTTCTTCTCCACACTCACAATATCCCATGAGTCTTTCTGATTGTTTTTCAGCGATTCATATCGCATCATTTCTTCTCTGGTTTCAGCTATCCCTGTCATTACATTCGTAACCATACGTTTTGGCCATGCATTTACTGACAATACGATAAAGAACAACAGAAAGATAAATCCCCGGTGGCTTTTATCACGCTTACGCCAGAACCAGAATGTAAAAGCAGCAATGACCAGCGAAACAATAAAATAAAGAACAGGTATGCCTGTGATAAACTCACCTGCCTCATTTATATTTGTCTGCATTACAGACGCAATAAAACTGTTGTTTATTTTCCCGTAAATCATCCCAACCGGAGCATAGAATGCACTTAACAAAAGAAAGATACAGACACACGTTGCTGAAATAACATTCCGCCGCCCCAACAACATCATCAGGAACAATATAAGCACATTCCCCAGGGCGTTTTTCACTGTATATCCGCAGCACCATGTAACAAGTACAGAAAACAACAGATAAATCAGTGACTCTTTACACCACAACATAAAATAAAACTGTTTTGCTCTCTCAAAAGCATATTTCGACTTTTCTTTAATACAAGACACGCCAGTCATTTTCCTGTACAAACACAGACGATCATTTCAACGCATGGATATTTATATGAAACAGTTCACAAAAATACCCTACCCTGTTCAGCAAGATTGACATATTATCAGGTTCTGTGTTTACAGCAACTGCTCTCCGGACCAGATTATTCACATAACCCGATGAATGACTCATCATCATGATGAGTCTCAGCATTCATTTAGTTAACAAAAATATTTCTTGCCTTCCCGGAAAGACAAACATACGAAAGAGAAAGCATGGCTATAATAATATCAATCAAAATATTCTCAATCTTTCCGGTTGTCATACACTCAGCACCGACAACATAAAGACAATAAACAAAAGTGATAGCATAGTGCGATATATAAAGGAGATGAATGGCCAGAAGTAATTTCCCTACCACTCTTTTTCGTTTAAAGAAAGAATAAATGAATAGCAAACATAACCCTGACAGAAAAAGAAAGGTAGCAATGGAGATTATAAAATACTCCGTCACCTGTGAATTCTCATCCAGAGATGAATACAGCGAATAATATGTGGTTGTGAGATTAAGTCTTGTTATCAATATATAAACAACTGATAATAGTATAATATAAAGAAGCAGACCAAATCTGTTTTTCTGCGCTCCGGTTAATACTTCTGATTTATCTCGCATAAAATATCCTGTCTGTAATCTGTCCCGGT
>NZ_SJWV01000397.1:0-1381 GCF_004352695.1 Escherichia sp. KCJ4928 | reverse complement strand
TATATAAACAACTGATAATAGTATAATATAAGGAATCAGACCAAATCTGTTTTTCTGCGCTCCGGTTAATACTTCTGATTTATCTCGCATAAAATATCCTGTCTGTAATCTGTCCCGGTCAACAACAGTAAACGTCAGAATCAGTACGAATACGGTAACAAAGATTCCTCCTGTGCGTTAAAGTGCACAGGCAGAAACCAGTCTGGTGGTTCCGGTCAGGGAGTCGGATACCTCAACTTCCCGGGTGACTATAACCATACCTGACTGACGCAGTCTCTGCACATCAGCGGCAATTCGCTGAGTTCCCAGCCAGAACAGGCCATCCAGTGCCGTTACCAGCAACCCGCTTTCCAGCGCCAGTTTCAGTCGTGCCGTCGGGGCTTTAACCTGCCCGGCGATATCAGTGAAACAACGTGTCGTCATGCCATAGCAGTCCATCCGCCGTATTCGCGTCGCAAGACTGTAGCTGAAACAATCCGGCACGCCGGATAAGTCATTCTGCAGACTGTATACACATCCCCGCTGCCGCCCGTTGAACAGGGCTTTTTTCTGACTGAGCAACCATTCCCGACGCAGAGTGTCAATCATCTGCGGTGTCCGGGTTAACAGCAGACGAAACGGCAGCTCAAAACTGGTCACATAATCAACATTCAGTAATGCTGTCCGCAGTCGCTCCCTGGCTCCAGCCCCGGTCTCCCGGCATTCACGCATGACATAAGCCCACTGACGCATCAGTCGTGGAGACTCATTCCTCGCCCTGAACTGATATTTCTCAATATGATAATCAATACGTTCCTGCATATCGCCACCAGATATCTGTTGTTTACCCAGACACAGTGATTAGCCTACAGGAATAAATATCCTCCGTGAAGCCAGGTGCCTCAGAAGATAAAAACATGTATTTTTTCAACGCGTAATATTAACGTCATCCCCATAAAAATAAATCAGGAAAATGATAAAATGATAAAATATATATTCGCACTCACACTTCTGCTTTCCGGTTCTGTCTGTGCCGTTCAAATTCAGGGACTCGTTATTCGTGTGCTGGACGGTGATACTCTGGAGATATTACAGGCCCGGCACCCCGTGAGGATTCGTCTTGTTAATATTGATGCACCGGAAAAGAAACAGCCTTTTGGGCGCAGGTCAATGAATCAACTTAAAAGCCTTGTGGTAAATACGCCCGTAACCGTGACATACACACAGACAGACCGCTACGGGCGTATTCCTGGACGGGTATATACCGAAAACGGCATGGAAGTTAACCGCTGGCTGGTACAGCATGGTGCAGCCTGGGTATATCCTGATTTCAACACAGATTACACCCTGCCGGTATACCAGAGAGAGGCCAGAACAATGAAGCGGGGTCTGTGGGCAGATA
>NZ_SJWV01000396.1:0-1382 GCF_004352695.1 Escherichia sp. KCJ4928 | reverse complement strand
ATTTTTAATGTGGATTAAATTTAAACGTAACGTATTCATTTTCACGATGATTTACTGAAATCATGTGAAAGAATGTGCTGAAAATTATTTTTTCTCTGGCCACGCTATGGAAGGGATACCATTCAATTTAGCTTTAGCAAACAGATCTCCCTGAAACATCTCAATTCCTGCGGATTCAAGCCACATCCACTCTTCTGGTGTTGCCACGCCCATAGCACTGACTTGAATTTCAAGTGATGTACAGCATTTTATGATCGCCTGAATAATTGCCTGCCGTGGCCCACTTTTATGAACATTGGTAATCAATTCCTGACTGATTTTAATTCTGTCAGGCTGGAAGCGTGACAGGAGTAACAAACCAGCAAAACCTGCGCCAAAATGATCAATTGCTACACTGATACCAGCAGCCTTTAGCGATTTAATCGCTTCGGCAAACTCATCAAACCGAGATATGACTTCACTTTCAGTAAATTCAACGATGATTTGTTCAGGCACCAGAGCATTGGCCTTTATTTCATTAAGTAAAAAAGAGACTGCGTCAGGTTCGTTAACCAGGGTCATAGGTAATAGATTGATTGAAATCATTTTATCACCGAGCTCAAGTGCGTGTGCCATCGTGAATGCAAGCGCCTTACTTTTGAGATCCGCTGTGTAGATTTCCCCGTCTTTACGCTGCCCAACCGCTATGGCTGATGGGCTATCTTCATTTTTTTGCACAATGGCTTCAAAAGCGATTATCCGCCGCGATAAGGGATCGACAATAGGATGAAAGGCAAAGTGGTCGTTTATAGTTGGTGAAAGGGCACAGGAATCAAGTTCTTTATCAGATCCGTCAGCGATAAAAAGCCAGGAGTCTTCGGCAGGGATCTCGAAATAGGTTGATTGTTCGGTTGCAAGGACAAAAGTACGAAAAAATTGTAGCGCTCTGTCATCATAAGTTAGCTGAAATTTTGATGTGCCTTTGTCGAATACGGCCTGTAAAACGTCATCTCGCTCGTGCAGGCGCAAATCAAATAATTCCATTCCCGCTTTGCCAAAACGGCGAGCAGGCGCGTAATCGCACAGCAGCTCAACAATATTATAGTGCCGTGGATCCTGGCATATAGCCCGATATATCATTTTAACCTGTTCTTCCGGACCTTCCAGAAGCTGGAAAAAATGAGAACCATTAAACAGTAAGATCCCTGTTACGTCAGACTGCATGTTCCTGCGATTTGCTATCGAAACCATTTCTTCGATTTTTTTGACAGGTTCGTCGTCACGTATATGGCTACGATAAATAAGGGTGGTAAGCATTAACAATCCAGGGTAATGGGTGAGGCGAGAGTAAGACGGTAACAGACATATCTTCTTGTGTCTTTCTTTTAATACCAAAACATAAC
>NZ_SJWV01000395.1:0-1400 GCF_004352695.1 Escherichia sp. KCJ4928 | reverse complement strand
ACGTTGAAGAGTGCGACCGCCTTTCTTTTCTGCCTTACCTGTTTGGCAACGATTTTCTGTATGCCGAGGCGTATGTGTACGCGCTGGCGCAAAAAATGATGCCGGAATATCAGGGAGGCTTCTGGCACTTCATCCGCCTGCCGGACGGTGGCGGTTACATGATGCCGGATGGCGACCGTTTTCATCTGGTCAACGGTGAAAACTGGTTTGACCGCACTGTGAGTGCTGATGCCGCAGGTATCATCCTGACTTCCCTTGTGATTAACCGCCAGTTGTGGCTGTACCACGACAGCGGGGATGCGGGACTGACACACCTTTACCGGATGCGCGATGCGCAGTTGTGGAGCCACATCGAATTTCACCCCGAATGTAACGCGATTTACGCAGCACTGGACTGATTAACGGACGGGGCGGCGATGCCGCCCCTGTAAAGGAGACGAGAATATGTACTGTACTGTTAAAGAAATCATCCGCGATGTACTGGATACAGACGTGCCGGACAGTGAATGCGTTTTTGCCGTGGTGCTGACCCGTGGGGATGTGCGCCACATAGCCCAGGACTGGAGTCTGACAGACGATGAGCTGGAAACCGTCATGCAGCGGCTGGACGATGCCTTTGAATATGGCGCATGTGACAGAGTTGTTTCCGATATTGTCAATGAACTGATGGAGGAAAAGCGCGTAAACCGTCTTGTAACAGTCCCTGCGGTGCTGCTGGAAAAAGTGATGGTGATGGCTGGTAGTGAAATTTATCGCCTCCATGCTGTAGGGAGCGAGAACGGGGGCGACGGTGACGCATTTGTCAGGGAAGAACGTGAGATTATGCGGGTGATGCGTCAGGCGCTGGACGGGGAGAATGGGTAATGAATATCAGCAAGGAAACCCGCGAAATTCTGCGTAATTACAGGGCCGTGATTAATGCGCGGCGTCGTGAAATGGGGCAGAAACCGCTCACCACCGCGCAGATTGTTGATGAAATCTGTGATTTTGTGGCGAATCAGCAGGCGGTTTTCCTCGGTGGTCACTACATCCTTCAGGGCAGCAGGCACAGGTGATACAGGGCAGGCGGTGGAGGCCGCCTGTCAGCCCGCGCGAAAACCCCTGGCAGGCTGGCGCCTGCCGGAAGGGATGCGGGCCACGCTGGCGCGTCGCCCGTTACCCTTCCCGTTTGTGATGTGTCCGGAATGTTTTTTCCTGATGTTATGTTTCTGTGGTTACTGTTCTTCTTCTTCTTCTTCCTCTTCTTTCCGTTCCTCTCCTGTTTATGGCTTTCCCGGGCGTCCCCCTGGCGGGGCGGGCTGTCGTGAACGGAGCCAGCGGAGCTGTCTCCGCCCTGGCGGGCTTCCATCCCTGACGCAAAACCCCCGGCTTGCAGCGACCGGAACGGTCGCGCCGCCCTT
>NZ_SJWV01000394.1:0-1403 GCF_004352695.1 Escherichia sp. KCJ4928 | reverse complement strand
ATATAAAAGCGTATTATCAATGGCGTAGTAACTGCGTTTGTTATGATTAACATCAGTAACCCACCGGAAAACGCCCGCGCCTGCTAGTGTTGAACAGTATTCCCGAAATGTAGATTTTCCGCAAATATGAAGCAATGCGGCCTCTTTTATTTTAGCAGGGTTCTTGGTCGTACTAACTTTTAACAGGTTCCTGGTTCCTCTTAATAACAAAACCGTGTCATCGTGAGTAATAATTCTGATGTTATCCGTAGCCAGATAATAAATGTAATGTGCAATACGGTGATGTTTTAATTCTGAATAAAACCAGGAGAAGTTTTGCTCTTTTCTCACTTGCTCAAACATCTTTTGAAAAACAACGACCTGATCCATCAGGATAATAACCTCTTGTTAGTTGTGAGACTGCGTAGTGTGCACGATCGGTTTTACCACTTCAATCTGGTCTGTCCTTTGGCTGTGATATGTACAGAGTGTGATAGAGGGAATATCTGAATTCTCCCGGTGAGCATTTTGCAACGGACCAGCTCCGGTACAAACGCTGTTGTGGGTTCAGATTATAACATTCTGTCTAAGGGGCGGGATAAAGGTGAAATTAGGGGGCATGAAAGATGACTTTATAACCTTGCTCACCCCAGTGTTGTAAAAGTTCGTTTTGCCTTCTCGTTGGTGCCATGCCTGTCCAGACAATCAATGTTTGCGTCGGGAACAGTTCCGGGCGCGGCGATTCAATGGGATCAGCAAGAACAGAAATGTGCCATCCTGACAATGATAAACGCCATGCTTCCAGCCACAATCGTGCTCTCTCTTCAACATTCCACGCCATCAGAATGGCTTCTTTACCGGGCTTACGGCGCATTTCGAAAAGCGAGGTTGCTGCGTATTCAATTAATGCGCCGTCAAACATACTGCTCATAATGCGGGAGGTGTTGTGATCAAGCACGAGACGCTGGCGAACAGGAAGGTAAACATGATTAATCAATTGATCTACTGGGTACTCTCGACCCAGTGAAATAATTCTCGCGCGTAGTTTGGCAGGATTAGCCATGCGAAGAATTGACATCATCTCTTCTTGCAGGCGGCTCCAGTCATCTTCCGTATCCTGGCTGGTGGTTTCCAGTAATGCTTTAACTTTGCCTACAGGGACGCCATTACTTATCCAACGCTTGATCTCTTCGATGCGTTGTATGTCTTCTTCATCAAAGAGTCGGTGTCCGCCTTCACTGCGCTGTGGTTTTAACAAACCGTAGCGGCGTTGCCAGGCCCGGAGAGTGACAGGATTAATCCCGCAACGTTCAGCAACATCACCAATGCTGTAATAAGCCACAATTCCTCCTTGCGGTCACAAATCTCCGTCGCCTGTACACGACCCAATAATACTTTGTACAATATACGCTAAAATTGTACAA
>NZ_SJWV01000393.1:0-1416 GCF_004352695.1 Escherichia sp. KCJ4928 | reverse complement strand
GTGTTATAACGGTTTATTAGTCTGGAGACGGCAGACTATCCTCTTCCCGGTCCCCTATGCCGGGTTTTTTTTATGTCTGAGTAAAATTCTATAATCTTATTCCTTCCGCAGAACGGTCAGTGCCGTAAAAATTTCCTTGCGCAACAATACTTGCCGCCGAGTCACGGTTCGGCAATCCCTGCGCCGATCGCTCCTGATACTCTGTGGGCGTCATCCCATAATAATTTCGAAAGACGTAAATGAAATACGACACGCTGTGATATCCACAGGACACTGCGACTCGCTTAATTGAAAAGCCATGTATAACAATAAGTTGCAAAGCACGTTGCATTCTACACTCAGTAAGCAACTGTGAATATGATGTCTCTTCTTCGCGCAATTTTTTCTTTAACAGGCTTGGACTCATCAACAGCTCGCTGGCGATTCGGGCTAGTGTCCACTCATGGGCGATATTATTATTGATAACCGTACAAACTCGTGTTCGCATGTTCGGTTGCAAAACGTTCAAAAGCAGCGGTATAAAGTGCTCATCCTCAAGAAAAACAGATAACAACGCAAAGATTAATGCTCTTTTACGTAGCATTTCTGCATAGCGAAGATTCTTATTCTGCGATAGTTGCGCAACTTCCTGAAAAACAGGAATATCTCTGCTACAGTGATGAACGAGTAATGAAGAAATTTTTTTATGTGCATGAAGATTTAATGCCTCCTCCTTGAGCATCGGCAGAAATAATGAAAGCGTATCCCTTGATACTAATACAAAATTTTCAACACACTTATCTACTCGAATTTGGCTTGCATCCGCAAAAACCAGGTCACCGCCATTAAAATAGCGATATTCACCATTAACCATGGTGAGAATATATTTATGTCTTGCGTACGCAATTAGACAATTCCCATGTAATGATTGCATAGTTGACTTAATATTACATAAACATATTACTGTTAATTAATGTAGCACGCCGCCCTCTTAAGTCAAATTGATTGATAAATAAATTTAAACGAAGCGGGAGAACAGGATGCTAATGTGTGATGTTCTACGGGCAGGATGACTGGATTTATAATACAAAAACGTGTTTAAGAACGCAGTGAAATTAATAGCAAGCAAATAATCCCTTTTCGTGACATTAAAGGCAATCGCTACATTTAATAAACATTCATATAACATATATCTTATCAACACGATGAATAGACAGCCAATATATTATTGCGATTAATAAGCAACCGAATGCCCAGCTGTTTTTTTAAAGGCTGGGCATTCGGTTTTTACAACGTTATGTTATCAGGTGTGTTTAAAGCTGTTCTGCTGGGCAATACCCTGCAGTTTCGGGTGATCGCTGAGATATTTCAGGGAGGCTTTGTAGTCTTCCAGCAACAGTTCAGCAAAGTCCATTTCGAAGCCGCGACGACACATAA